>JAUVJV010000074.1 GCA_030592245.1 Candidatus Eiseniibacteriota bacterium | reverse complement strand
GACAACTATGTCTTCGGCTGGGATGATTGGGATCCATACTATATCGATAACCATGAGGACCTGTGGTATGAATGGGTCCCATCCCAGGCCTTCCCCGACAGTATCCCAACCAGTTCGCCCAACAAGGACAAGTACAATGACATCAGAGCGAACGCGGACGACTATTACAGTAAGGCCGACCGGTTCGCGTGGATAATGGTAATAGGAAGGGTGGTCAGCATGGTGGATGCCGCCATCCTGGTCAAGTTGAGAAACACCGACCTGGCGGGCCTGGGCTCCAATCCCCGGCTGACCTTTGATGCGAAGCTCAGCGGCGATCCCAATTTCAAGGTCGCACTGAAGATGAGGTTCTAGCACTGTGAAAAACGGTCTACGATTTGCGGGTGTGCTCCTTGCGGTGATGGTGATGGCCTCCGCCGCGCAGGGTGGGGAAGGCCTTCAGGACAAGTCCATGGGAAAGGCGCTGCTCTTTTCACTGGTTCTACCCGGGACGGGACAGGAGTATATCGGGAGCCACAAGCGTGCCAGGGGAATGTGGGCCGCCGATGCGGCGATATGGACAACTTATGCCCTCTTTACCGTACAGGGCAACAACCGTGAAGACAAGTATAAGGAGATGGCCTATCTGTTCGCGGATGTGAGTGGAGACCGCGATGACAGTTACTACCAGGCCATAGCATTCTATACGAGCAACTATGACTACAATATCGATGTGAGAAGGGAAGCCCGGTACATCTATCCCTATGATCCGGCGCTTCAGGATCAGTATGTCCTGGATCACGGTTACTTCGACAGTGACGGCTGGGAGTGGGATGATGTCGGCCGGCAGCTCGAGTACAGGAATACCCGCATCGCCAGCAAGGAATCTCACAGGAGGGCGACGCTCACCATCGGGTTTGCGGTCCTGAACCGGATGGTCAGCATGATAGATGTCTACCTGACTTTCAAGCTGTCGGATGAGAAAAGGTTATCCTCATTTCCTCGACTCATGGTGGAGCAGCAGGATAGGGAAGGCTTCCGAGTCTATCTGTCGACACCATTCTAAGTGAAGGCGAGGGCCTATGCGCGCATCAGCGAATCTGACGATGGCGCTCTTCCTTACCCTCGTGTTCGTTTCACATCCTCTTGCGGGTGACGGGTCTGCGGGTGGCGACGTTGCGGGTGGCAGATCTGCCGACTCCGGCACGTTTGTGGGACCGGGCGACTCTGCGGCATCCGGCAAACCTGGGATGACTGGCGGGGTTTCGGAGCCCGGCGTGTTCCCGGTGGAGCATCTCGGTTCCATCCCGTGCAAGGACCCGATTACCGGTTTCGATTTCTCTCCGCTGGGCGTGAGCTTCGGCCTGCTTGATGAACTCTTTGTCGCCGATTCCGATAATTCTCAGATATTCATCCTTCCCAGGTCGCTCGACCGGCTTGAGGTGTTCTCAGAATGTCCCGGCGAGATCGCAAACTGTCGTTTCATCGATCTCGAGGTCGGTGACAGCGGTGATCTGTTCGTTTCCGAGCAGTCCCGGGGTGCAGTACTCACCCTGGACAGGTGGGGGGAAGTGGCCTCGTACAGTGTGATCGGAGAGTGGGTCGCGGGAATCGGTTCCGGGCCCGCTGGCAAGCTCTATGCTGCTCTGGGTTTTGCCGGCATTGTCCGGATCGCCGACCTCAATACGCAGGCCGAATCCATTGATTGCCTGCTCTCGGAAGACGGTGAGAACTCCTATCCCGTGGATTGTCTTGTGACGGCCGGCGACCGGGTTCTGGTGACCGATGCATCAATGAAGAAGGTGCTTGTGCTGAGCCCGGTGGGCGATCTTCTCGGGCGCCTGCATGGATTCAAGTTCGAAAGCCCGTTCGGGCTTGCAGCATCTGAAAACCACATACTGGTTTCCGACATGGGTCTGGGCCTGATCGCCGTCTTTACCACGGATGGGAAGTTCGCCGGAGCCTTCGGCGAGGACCTCCTGGAGGCGCCCGCGTTCATGGATATGCGCACCGATGGTACGGTCTGCGTTGCCGACGCAGAGAGGATGACTATAGAGGTGTTCAAGCTTGGAAGGTAAATGGCTGAAGAGGCTGGCATGGGCTTGCGCCCTGGTGGTGATGGTGCCTGTGGTCTGCCCGGCGGGAACAGCTGGGGTCAGCGTTACCTGCGCGCGCGAAGAGGTCTTCCGTGCGGACAGGATCCCCATCCATACCGTGCACCTTTCCGAGCGCCTGATCGTGGCCGCCAGCGATACGGTCTACCTGGGAGGCGAGCTGGCCGAGCGAGGGGATGACTACTGGATGGACTACTCCCAGGGCATCGTCTATGTACTGGGCGGCATAAGCCGGGGAGACAGCCTGCTCATCAGGTACTCGGTCTTCCCGCTCAAGCTCAAGCCCAGTTACAGCCTGAGGACGATCGACCGGGCAAGGCGCAACCGGGTGAGCGTCTCCGAGCCGGTGGTCGTGGCAAGCGGGGAGAAGCACGATTACGATCTCACGGCCTCAGGTTTCAAGACTATCAGCATGGAGACCGGCACCCTCCGGGACGTGAGGATCAACCAGTCATTGAACCTCAACCTGGGTGGCAAGATCGGTGAATCGGTGGAGATCAGGGGAGTCTTATCAGACGGGGATGCCTCGTTCGGTGGAATGACCTCCACCACCAAGCTCAAGGATATGGACCGGATTTTCATGGAGGTCAGGTCGGACAGGGGATTCGCAAGGGTGGGAGACATAGAGATCGCGGAGGCCCCGGGGGAGCTCCTCAAGCTGAGGAGGAACATGACGGGCTTCCTGGCCCAGGCGTCTCACGGATCCAAGGGGCTGATGCTCTCCGGCGCCGCTTCGAGGAGCCAGTATGAATCGGTGGAGATCGGTGGCAGGGAAGGTATCTCCGGACCATATGTGATCCTCGGCGCAGATGGGCAGAGGGCCGGTGTGGTCAAGGGGAGCGAACGAGTATGGGTGGACGGACAGCCCATGAAGCGAGGCGGCAATGCCGACTACACGTTCGACTACAACCTGAGCGAGATCCGCTTCAGTCCGAGGCACATGATCCGTGATGCGGCCCGAATCGTTGTGGATTTCGAATCCCACAGTCATGGTGACAACAGGCAATTCTATTTCGGAAGATCGGATCTGGCCATCGGGTCCCGGAGCGCACTCGCCGTGAGCTTCGTCAATGAGGGCTATTCTCCCGTCGCCGGATCACCCCTGCTTGAAGGTGGAGACGACAAGGCCATCCTGGGATCCGGCAATGCGGACTGGGTGGATGGAGGCGAGTACGTCGGCGTGGGGAAGGGTACCTACCTGAAGATAGACCTGGACACCCTGGCGTATTACGAATTCGTCGGTGAAGGCAGCGGGGATTACAATGTTAAGTTCTCGCAGGTAAGCGAGGGGGAGGGTACATACACCCAGGCTTACTCGGAGGAGCACGCCGACTACATCTATCTCTACACCGGCCAGGGTGACTACATTGACAGGATAAGACTTTCCCCCAGGCTGACCTCGAGGGTGCTTCATCTGAACGCTTCCACCAAGCCGGTTGACTGGCTCGACGTCACGTCCGAGGTAGCCCAATCCCGGGGCCATTGCAGAGATACCGAAGGGGCCTGGAACCTCCAGCAGGACAAGGCCTACACGGTTGGTATCAGGGCGGCCTCGGCTTTGCCGGGCGTCGGCGGCCGTGATTTCGGGACATTCGACTTCAGCGCCAGGCGCCGCTCGGTGGGTGAGCACTACATAGGATTCGACAGGCTTCGAAGACCCGACTTCCTCGAGGTGTGGGCGCAGGAAGGTGAGGACGGGTTCGAGGAATCAGACGAGGTGAGAGTGGGCTATGCGATGGGGGATGCGCTCAGTACCTCGCTGGAGCTGGGAACGCTCAATACGCCTGCCGGCCGATCGAGAAGATATCGCGCCGGCTTCGATGTGGGAAGCGAACGAATGGGGCTGAGCGCATCCGCCGAGCAGTCGAATATGGCTCGCGATGATGCCACGAGGGGAAGTGAGCGCAACAGTGTCGGCGTCAGGCTGCCCCTCAAGTTCGTGCAGCTGGGGGTCGGGCGAACCCACGAGGCACGGCTCAGACTGAGAGACAGCACTTCGGTGAAGATGACCGAGTATCACTCCGGCTTGAGCATGTCAGGCAAGTACGGGAGCCTGGACCTTACGGTCTCCCGCGGGGTGGAGGATAGGGACCTTGGAAGCGGGTGGGACGACTATGCCTCCATCCTCGAAGGCAGGCTCCGGTTTGAATCCAATATGGGAAGGTCCTTCTCAGTGAGGGGCGCCTTCTCGCAGCGGACCATGGATTATGCCCCGGGTGTCGCGTTGAGTGACAGGCGTACCACGGGTGCCGAACTGCACATGAACATCAGGGACCTGATGGCGCTGAGCCGGGTCTCAATCGACTACAGGCTTGCCAACACCCTGAGCCCGGTCTACGGCTTCAAGCTCGTGAAGAGCGACTTCGGCGGGGACTATGACAGCCTCGGGCTATACACGCCCGGTACGGGCGACTATGTACTCAGCCGTTTCGAGAACGGTACCGAACCGGTGACCAGCGTCAGGGCCAACTTCATGGTCGAGGTCGGGCGCAAGGGAAAGGTGCTGCCGGGAAGATCGCTATCGGCACGGACCGGAATCGATATCGAGGGCGAGACCTCGAGCGCAATGATCGACAAGGTGGCGCTCCTGAGTCCTTCGCACGTGATCGACGGCCCGGACGTGAGGCTGGGCCGCATCAATCTGGTGCAGGAGATACTCTTCCACGCGAGCCGCGCCCTTTCGGTTTCACTGACAGCCCGCGGGTACCGCACCCTGGACAACAGGTCAGCGGACAGGAGTGAGCGCCGGACCAACGGTGAGGTGTCGGCCAAGGTCATGAGCAACGCGCTCAAGGGTGTGAGCCTCGGGCTCGAGGGCAGGGTGGCCGCCACCAGGTCGCAGGTACGGATATCTGCGGGCGAGATAACTCCTTCGCAGAACCTGTGGATGGCGAGGCTCAACGCCGAGCGTAACATACGGTCAAACCTGAGGAGCAAGGTCAGACTGGAACTCCTGAGCCGGAACGAGACCGAGCCGGAGTCGGGGACGCTGGAGACGAGGGTATCTCCGGGCTTCACCTATTTTGCAGGACCTATCCGCTGGGACGGCAGCCTGGGCCTGAGGAAAATCCTGCGCTCGACTTCAGTGATAACCTTGAGCATCCCTCCCCGGGATTCGATGGACTGGGACTCGAGGGTCAACATGCGGCAGGGCAAGTACACGTCACTCTCGCTTCAGTACTCGGGACGTAAACTCGAGGGGCTTCCACCGATTCATAACCTGAGAGCATCCCTTACCGCAACTTTTTAGGGGTACGATGCGCCTTCGCATTCCTGCCAGCCTTATATGGCTTGCCATTGCCGCGAGCGCGCCGGTCGTAACTGCGCCGGCCGGGGCGGTGAACTTCACCATCAAGGGCAATTCCCGGATGTCTGCCGAGACTTTGATCGAGACGGCCCGTGGTGTATCTTGCTCGGAGGTGGACTCGGTCTGCGTCGACGCCATGTGCAGGGCGGTGGCGGACCTGTACTGGGAGAATGGCTACCTCGATGTCAGGATAAGCTGCCTTGAGGCCGGAGCCGGAGAGGACACGGTCCGGATCTCGGTCTCCGAAGGGATGCAGGCCAGTCTTAAGTCTGTCACCGTGCGTGGGGCCACGGCTCGTGACTCGACCGGCCTGGAAGCCGTCTTCGACGAACACATCGGACGGCCCTTTACCCGGGCCGGCCTGGAGGGGGGTATCTCAGAATTGCTTCGCTTCTATGACGGGTTGGGATATCCCTTCACCACCGTCCAGCCGGATCTTATCTCGACGGGCGAAGGCTGGGTCAGTGTCGGTCTCAGGATAGATGAGGGACCGCGGGCGACAATCGGTGATGTGAGTTTCAGAGGGCTTGAGAATACCAGGCCGGAGGCCGTCGTGCGCGAGACAGGCCTCCTACCGGGCCATATCTACGATGGTGAGAAAGCGGACGAGGCGCGGGCCGCACTGATGGCGCTCGGCATCTTCGAGGATGTCTCGGAGCCCGAGATGAGGTTCGACGTGACGGATACCACGATATCGCTCACGTACGAGGTTGTGGAAGCCCGCAACAGCCTCTTCGAGGGTATGGTCGCCTATGCGCCATCCGCGGAAGCCAACAGGCTGGTCGGCTCCCTTCACCTCGAACTCAGGAATATCGCAGGCACCCTGAGACGGCTGAGGGTGCTCTGGAACAAGCCGGGTGAAGAGAGACTCAACTGGAGGATCAACTACAGGGAGCCGCGCATTCTGGGCTGGCCGGTCTCCGGCCTGTTCGAGGTCTTCTCGGACGTGATTGAGACCTCGTTCGCCAGGCGGAAACTCTCTCTCGGCATTGCCTTCACGGGTGAGCGGAGACTCGAGCTGGGCTTCGGTGGCTTTTTGGGCTGGACGAAGGACAGGGGCCCGGAGGGCGGAGAGGGGGATTTCACCGAGCGGGGTGTCTCATTCTCTTTCAGATACGAGGGACGGGACGAGCCGGCGAACCCGCGGTCCGGGCTGTTCACCTCATTGCGCAACGAGGTGGCGCAGCTCAAGTACCGGGATGACTCATCCCTGGACCGGACGCTGACCGGGCTGGACCTGGACGCGAGATACATAGCTGATGCGCGCTTTGCCGTGCTGGCCTTCCGCGTCCTTTACCAGGGCGCGTTTGCCGGCGAAGGCGAGGTTCCGGAATCGCACCTGGTGCGGATCGGAGGGATGCGGAGCCTCAGGGGCTATCCGGAAGAGTGGTTTGTGGCGGAGCAGGCGCTTGTGGCCTCTTTTGAGCTCAGACGGGTCTTGAATCGGCGCTCCCGGATCTATGCGTTTCTCGATATTGCCACCCTGGAAGACGAGTCGCGCGATTTCGGCGATTTATCGTCCCCGCCCCTGGGTTATGGCATCGGTTTCATGGGAGGGGCGCGAACGGGCCTGTTCAGGCTCGAGATCGCGCTGGGACGTAATGACCCCTTCTCCGAGGCAAGGCTGCATTTCGCGCTCACCCAGCCCTTCTAGCGGGCTCGGCTCTTCAACTGCAAATTCACAATCCTGGGGTCAGGTACCGATTCGTGAATTCACGAACCGGTACCTGACCCCAGGATTGTGAATTTGCGATTCGAGCTCCGAGGCCGCTTGCTTGACTTGCCTGAGTTGGGTAGAGTATATTGGAGCACGGAGGAGAGATATGACACAGGTTGAAGCGGCCAGAAGCGGTAAGATCACGGATGAGATGCGGGCGGTTGCCGAGAAAGAGAAGCGGCCGGTCGAATTCATCGTCGAAGGTGTGAAGAACGGGACCATAGTGATTCCCGTCAACGTGGGAAGAAGGGGCAGATACGCGGTCGGGATAGGGGCAGGCCTTTCGACAAAGGTCAATGCCAACCTCGGCAGCTCATCCGATGAAGCGAGCCTGGAAGACGAGCTGGAGAAACTCGAGGCCGCCATCGAGGCCGGTGCCGACACGGTCATGGACCTGAGCACGGGCGGCGATATCACGGCCATAAGAGAAGCCATCCTGGAGGCATCGACGGTCCCTGTAGGGACCGTGCCCATCTATGAGGCCGCCATACGGGCCAGGAAGTCAGAGCGGCCCATGGTGAAGATGACCGAGGATGAGATATTCGGGACCATCGAGGACCACCTCAAGTCGGGCATCGACTTCGTCACTGTTCACTGCGGGGTTACCCGGGCCGTGATCGAGAGGCTCCGGCAGTCGGGGCGGCTTACCGACATCGTGAGCAGGGGCGGCTCTTTCATGCTCGAGTGGATGCACTATAATGACCGGGAGAATCCTCTCTATGAGAGCTATGACCGCCTGCTTGAGATGTCACGCCATTACGATGCGACCCTGAGCCTCGGTGACGGCCTGAGGCCGGGTTGCCTTGCGGACGCGACCGACCTGCTGCAGGTAGCCGAGCTGGTCGTCCTGGGTGAGCTGGTGGCGCGTGCGAGGGAGGCGGGCGTCCAGGTCATGGTGGAAGGGCCCGGGCATGTTCCGCTTAATGAGATCGAAGCTAACATACTGATGGAAAAGAAAATGTGTGACGGCGCGCCTTTCTATGTGCTCGGCCCGCTTGTTACCGACATAAGCGCCGGGTATGACCATATTGCTGGCGCCATCGGGGGAGCGATCGCGGCGGCAGCCGGCGCGGATTTCCTCTGCTACGTGACCCCGTCTGAGCACCTGAGGCTCCCGGATGCGCATGACGTCCGGGAAGGCGTGGTG
>JAUVJV010000129.1 GCA_030592245.1 Candidatus Eiseniibacteriota bacterium | reverse complement strand
TGATGATCAAGAAGTGCATCAAGCATCTCAAGGCCGAACAATGCGCCATCATGCTCCTTGACCCCGAGGACAAGGAGCGCCCCTTCCATACCATGATCCGGAAGGCGAATTCCTCGAAAGCCATGCTTCCTTACCGGCTGGATGTCCAGCTGATGGGCTGGATGCTCAAGAACCGGAAGCCGCTCCTGATCAATGACTTCTCCGAGTTCAACCAGATACGGCTTTCGCCCAAGGACAGCGGCGGGATCAAGAGCGTCCTGGCGGCCCCTCTTTTGCTCAAGGGTCACATGATCGGGTCGCTCAACGTCTTTAACAAGCGAAGCCCTGGCGGATTCACCGAGGCGGACACGCGCCTGCTGGCCATCATCGCGACCGAATCGGCCCAGGTGATCGAGAACGCGCGCCTTTACGAAGAGGAGCGAGCCCTCATGAGCATGCAGGATGAGATGAGGCTCGCTCGCAAGATCCAGACCGACCTGCTGCCGAAGTCTGCCCCCGCCGTTATCGGCTATGACATCGCCGGGGCCAGCATCCCGGCCACGCTGGTGGGAGGAGACTACTTCGACTTCATAAGGATCGACGAGCACAGATTGGCATTGTGCCTGGGCGATGTGTCGGGCAAGGGTATGCCCGCCGCGCTGCTGATGGCAAATGTCCAGGCGACGCTCCGCAGCCAGGCGATAAGCTGCGAGAGGCCGTGCGAGTGCCTGGCCAGGTCCAATACCCTCCTGCTTGCAAGCACCGACCTGGAGCGCTATACCACCCTCTTCTATGGCGTGCTGGACACCCGGGAGCATACTCTGGACTACTGCAATGCGGGCCATAACCATCCCTTCGTATTCCGGAAGGACAGTGAGCCTGAGCGACTCAAAATCGGGGGAACGGTCGTGGGCTGCTTCGGCGCTACGGATTACTCGGATGATAAAGTCGCGATCCGGCCGGGTGATGTGCTGCTGATGTACTCCGACGGGGTAACCGAGGCGCTAGATGACATGGGCGAGGAATTCGGCGAGTCGAGACTTGCGGATGTCATACTCTCCAGCCTCGATGATCCTGCCGAGAGCCTATTGCTCAAGCTCATTGAGGCGACCAGGGCGCACGCGGGACAGGCGGCGCCGGGGGATGACATAACCGTGGTTGTAGTTAAGCGGGAGAGCTGAGGCCGTCCGGTGCATCTGACACAGCTCTTGATTTTCTGAAACCCCGGGCGTAGGTTATGCATACTTATCCCATGTCATACTTGTGAAGCAGATGCGCTATTTGCTGTCGCTTTGAAGAGGATTGCTGCCGGTGATGCCCAAAGGTGTGGCTCACCGGGAAAGGACCGGGCTGGATATGGCCAAGACAATAGACATAGGCAGGGTCAGGAACATCGGTTTGACGGCGCACATCGATGCCGGCAAGACCACTGTCAGCGAGAGAATTCTTTTCTTCACCGGCAAGAGCCACAAGATGGGAGAGGTTCATGACGGTGAGGCCACAATGGACTGGATGATCCAGGAGCAGGAACGCGGCATCACCATCACATCCGCCGCCACAACCGCCTACTGGAAAGACCATCGCATCAACATAATCGATACCCCCGGCCACGTGGATTTCACCGCCGAGGTGGAGCGGTCACTGCGGGTGCTGGACGGAACGGTCGCCCTCTTCTGCGCCGTCGGAGGCGTCCAGCCCCAGTCGGAGAAGGTGTGGCGCCAGGCTGAGAAGTACCAGGTGCCCCGCATCGCATTCATAAACAAGATGGATCGTTCCGGTGCGGACTTCGAGGCCGTGGTCAAGGAGATCAAGGATACGCTCGGTGCCAATGCGGTTCCGGTGGTTATCCCGATCGGTGCAGAGGCCGCCTTCGAGGGAATCATCGACCTTGTGGACATGAAAGCCGTTTACTACGACAACACCCCGGAGGGGGTGATGATCAGGGAGGAGCCGGTCCCGGAGAACCTGCTTGAAAAGGCGCGTGAAGCCGAGCGGGTTATGATAGAGCGCATCAGCGAAGAGGACGACAACCTGATGGAGAAATTCATCGAAGGCGAAACCCCCGGTCGCGACGAGGCGGTCCGGGCGATGCGCAAGGCGACCATCGAAGGCCGCATCATCCCGGTGCTCTGCGGCGCCGCCTTAAAGAACAAGGGAGTCCGCCGGCTGCTGGATGCCATCATAGATTATTTGCCGTCTCCCATAGACCTGCCTCCCGTGATCGGGACGCGTGATGAAGAGGGAGAGGAGATCTTAAGACAACCAAGCGATGACGCTCCACTTGCGGCCATCGCCTTCAAGATTCAGGCCGACAAGCACATGGGAAAGCTGACATATCTTCGTGTGTATTCGGGCATTCTCAAAGCGGGGGACGTCATATATAACTCCAGGCGCGACGTGAAACAGCGCGTGGGCAGGCTTTTCGAGATGCATGCCAACAAGAGAGAGTCGATAAGCGCGCTGCATGCCGGCGATGTGGGAGCAGCCGTGGGCCTGGGCGACACGCAGACCGGCGACACGATATGCCATGAGGATCATCCAATCGTGCTGGAGACGATCGAGTTTCCCGCCCCGGTCATAGATGTTGCCGTCAAGCCGGAGAGCCGGCTCGCCAGCGACAAGCTGGACAGGGCCCTTGCCCGGCTTGCCGAAGAGGACCCGACCTTCGTAGTCAAGACCAATGCCGAGACCAGCGAAGTGATTATCTCCGGAATGGGAGAGCTTCATATCGAGGTCAGTGTCGACCGGCTCAAGCGCGAATTCGGTGTCGGTGTCCTCGTGGGCAAGCCGCAGGTCGCCTACAGGGAGACCCTGCTGAGCTCGATTAAGCACAGCTACAAGCATGCCAAACAGACCGGCGGACACGGTCAATACGCCCATGTGGTGATGCAGGTGGAGCCGGCGGTGCCGGGTTCCGGATTTCACTTCGAGAACAAGGTAGTGGGTGGGCGGATTCCGCGGGAGTTCATCCCGGCCGTGGAGCGCGGGATAGTCGATGCCATGACCGAGGGCCCGTACGCGGGTTATCCCATGGTGGACATCCGGGTGATGCTACTCGATGGATCCGCGCATGATGTTGATTCCTCAGAGCACGCTTTCCGCTTGTGTGCCTCGGCCGGATTCCGGGAAGCCTGCAAGAAGGCGGGGCTGGAGCTTCTGGAACCCATCATGGATGTCGAGGTGGTCGGTCCCGATGATTACACGGGCGCTGTTACTTCCAGCATCTGCTCCAGGCGCGGCAAGATAGCCCGCATGGAGGCCAAGGGAAAGACCGCGATACTCGGCTCCCGGGTACCGCTTGCCGAAATGTTCGGCTATGCCTCGGAGATCCGGAACATAACAAGCGGACGCGCCGAGTTCTCGATGCACTTCTACCGTTACGAGGCTGTGCCCTACTCGATCGCCGAGGAGATAGTCAACGAGCGGCGTGAGGCCAGGAAAGGGGCGTGATCCCGTGGCGCTCAAGGTCGTGGAGGTTGGTCCGGACCGGCTTGAGGACTATGCCGGTGTTCCCATATCTTTCCAGGTAGAATCCATCTTGAAGATCGACCTCGTCGATAGCGGGTTGGGTGGGGCCACCCTGGAGGAGGTTCCGATCAAGCCCGCATACCTTAAGGATTACGACGCCGGCGAAGATGGGGGCCCCGGGCGCTGGCCGGAGAGATTCGACCTGGCCAAGTTCGCGTTTTTCCTGGCTCTTGACGGAAACCGTCCGGTGGGTGCGGCCGCCGCCGTCTATGACACTCCGGACATTCATATGCTCTCCGGCCGCCGTGACATGGCCGTTCTCTGGGATATCAGGGTCCGTCCCGACGTGAGGCGGAGTGGCATTGGGGCTCGCCTGTTCGAGGGCGTTGTGGAGTGGTCGCGGGGGAAGCAGTGCAGGCTCCTTAAGATCGAGACCCAGAACGTGAACGTCCCTGCCTGTCACTTCTATTCCAGGATGGGTGGACGTCTCGGTGAGATCAACCGGTATGCTTACGCGGGTCATCCCGGCGTGGCGCACGAGGTGATGCTCGTCTGGTACCTCAATCTATAAAATGGGAACAAAGAATTGGGGACAGACACCTATTTCCGTTCATCGGAAATAGGTGTCTGAATAATAGAAAGGGGACAGCGCCCTTTTCCGAAGTGGAAAGGGCGCTGTCCCCATCTTGTTTATGTTCTCTGTCAGGCCGTTTCGGTCTGCTTGAAAAGGTGCACGTCACTCTGCGGGAAGGGTATGGAAATGCCGGCCTTCTCAAGGTCCACCTTGCCCTTCTCCATGGTGTCGAAGTAGACACCCCAGTAATCGCCCGGCTTAGTCCAGGGCCTGCAGACAAGGTTGACACTGCTGTCGGCGAGCTCGGATACCGCGACCACCGGTTCAGGATCCTTGAGCACCCGGGAATCGGAGCGCACCAGGTTAAGCAGGATGTCCTTGGCCTTCCCTATGTCATCGTTGTAGGAGATGCCAAAGACCATATCCACGCGACGCTTATCGATAGCCGTGAAGTTGACTATCTTGGCGCCGGTGATCTGGGCGTTCGGAAGAATGATGCGTCGATTGTCGGGATGATTGAGGACCGTATTGAATATCTTTATCTCCTCGACGGTGCCGAGGGTACCGGCCGCCTCCACGAAATCCCCGACCCTGAAAGGTTTGAACAGGATCAGCAGGACGCCCGCCGCGAAGTTAGAGAGCGCTCCCTGCAGTGCGAGACCAATGGCGAGTCCGGCTGCGCCCATCACGGCGACCAGGGAGGTTGTCTTGATTCCGATCTTGTCGACTGCGGCGATGATCACGAATAGGAGTATCAGATAGTATGAGAGATTGCGGACAAAAGAGGCCAGGGTCTCATCGACATTCGAGCGCAGAAGCAGCCTCTCGAACAGCCTGGACAGGAGCTTGGCAACCCATCTTCCGATAAGGAAGATTGCAACCGCAGCGATGATCTTAAGCCCATAGGTTATCAGGTAATCGGGTAACTTCTGAATGATCTCTTCCATATTTCTTCTCCTTTCAGGTGTAGTTAGGCACGGAGCGGTACCAGCCGTATAGCTCCGGCTGCAGGCGGTACCAACCTGTGGCAGGCCCGCGCGCAAACCTTAAGTATCTTGTTTCGCATCCCGGCTTTTGTCAACGTATAACTACAGAGTTTGCAGAGAAATGGAAAGTGAGTTCTATATCGAAACTGTGGAAATTGGTTGCAACACGTGCTGGGTTGCCCATATTCTCAAGCCAGGCAAAACAGAAGGGGGAAGAAATGAGACTGGCAGCGGTTGGCGTGTGCGTAGTTATCGTATGTTTTTGTATGTCCTGCATGAATGATAAGCGGCCCGGCTCTGCTAAGGGCCCGGGTGGGGCAAGCCTTGACGGCCTGTGGGACTACGATCATCCAGATAGCTCGGAAATAACTTTCCGCAGGCTCATTCCTGATGCCGACGGAGATGTGGACACGGCCTACCTTGCCGAGCTCCTGACCCAGATCGCTCGAGCGCAGGGTCTTCAGATGAAATACAAGGAAGCCCATGTGACCCTCGACCAGGCCGAGTCCCTGCTTACGGATGAGATGATCGTAGCCAGGGTCCGCTGCTTGCTGGAGCGCGGCAGGGTTTACAACTCCTCGAATGAGCGCGGGAAGTCGGAGCCCTATTTCATGGACGCCTGGTCGCTGGCGCGGGCCGAAGGCGAAGACTTCTACGCGGTTGACGCCCTGCACATGCTGGCGATCGCCGCACCTTCGGACGAGCAGCTTTCCTGGGCGGAGATGGCCATGGACTCTGCCGAGAAGAGCAAGGATGAACGGGCAAAGAAGTGGCTGGGTTCTCTCTATAATAACACTGGATGGACCTACCATGACCTCGGCGAGTATGGGAAAGCCCTGGACATGTTTGAGAAGTCATTGGTGTGGAACGAGCAATATGGTAATGAAGAGCAGGTTCGCATAGCCAGGTGGACCATCGCACGCGGCTACAGGTCACTCGACCGCCTGGAGGAATCGCTTGAAATCCAGCTCGCCCTTGAACAGGAAATCGACGCGGATGGTCTCGAGCACAATGGCTATGTCCATGAGGAGATTGGTGAGTGCCTTCTGGCCATGGGCAGGGATGAGGAGTCGAAACCGTATTTCAAGCTGGCATTCGAGCATCTGTCACAGGATGAGTGGATGCAGGCCAATGAGGCCGAGCGCTTGAAGCGTCTCGAAGAGCTTGCCCTGTAAAGTCTTCGCATCCACTTCCGGTTTCATCCTATCGGATCCCTTGGCTATGGGGTCCCTGGCCTATGGGGTCCCTGGCCATCGGATCCCTGGCCTGGCGACGGTTATGGCGACGAGCGGCAGCGCATCGCTATCGTGTCTGTCCGACACACAACAGGTGCGACCGTCCATTCGCATCGTCGTCACCTGATCCCGTGGTGCGGCCCGGCTTTCATAACCCCATTGTTTCAAGGGAGTTGGCCTTGAGCCCGGGACAGAGGGTGTGCGCCGGTCACTGGCGATGCGTGGCACGAAGATTGCGTTAACTCGAAACATGACCGGCTTTACTTTCGTCTGACATTTGGGTACCATTGCGAAACTTGGGACACTAAACGGCGCATGGCGTCACGCAATTCCGAGGAGGATGGATATGAGTGCGCCAAGCGAAGCCGGTGAGCACCAACTGGACAATCCAGTACGGTCAAAGGCTAACCACCAGACCGGAACCGAGTTTCGCGCATAGGGCGGTAACAAACTATG
>JAUVJV010000187.1 GCA_030592245.1 Candidatus Eiseniibacteriota bacterium | reverse complement strand
GAGTTCACATGGTCTGCAGCTGAGAGACCCCACGCCGGGACTAAAGGAACAAAAGCCCGCCCGCTTGTGTTTCAGAGAGAGAACCTAAGCAAATCCAACATATTGAGCAGATTGTGGTACGGCCACAGGAATTGCGATTCCGCGATCAGCGATGAGAGGATGTTGGCATCGGTGAATTTAGGATTGGGCATCACACGCAGGTTCATTTATATTAGGGAAGGGGATGCAGAAATGCAGGCAACGGAAAGCCCTTTCAGAGAATACATGTCATTTGCAGCTGATGTATCCTAGAGGGAGAGATACATTATGAGCTTGATTGTCTCAAGAGATCTCGCCAAGACCTACCGGACGGGTGAGGTCGAGGTCAAGGCTCTCAAGGGCCTTAGCTTTAAAATCGAACCGGCGACCTTCGTGTCGTTCGTGGGCCCGTCGGGGAGCGGCAAGACGACCCTTCTGAACCTGGTCGGGTGTCTCGACAAGCCGACTTCGGGGCAGCTGAGCGTCTCCGGGACCGAGGTCGCCTCCCTGGGCCGGGCCGACGGGGCAACCTTCCGGGGGAGAAACATCGGCTTCGTCTTCCAGGACTTCAACCTCATTCCGGTGCTCACAGTCGCCGAGAACGTGGAGTACCCGCTGCTAATGGTCGGACGCTGCGACGCCCGCGAGCGGCGGGACCGGGTAGACTCCCTTCTGGATGCGGTGGGAATGGTTGACCAGAGAAAAAAACTGCCCGGCCAGATCTCAGGCGGCCAGAAACAGCGTGTCGCCGTGGCCCGCGCCCTCATCGGAGCCCCCAAGCTGGTCCTCGCCGATGAGCCCACGGCGAATCTGGATCATGATACCGCCTTCATGGTTATCGATCTCATGAAGTCGCTTAAGGAGAAGCGCAAGACGACATTTCTCTTCTCGACCCATGACCCCAAGATCGTGGGCGAGGCGGAGATCGTGTACACTCTCGAGGACGGCCTTATTACGGACCGCGAAGACAGGAGGGCGAGCCATGTCTAATATCGTGAAAATCGCCCTTCGCAATCTGCTCCGGTACAAGCGACGCACCCTGCTCACCTCCTTGCTTATCATGATCGGCGTCGTGGCCGTGCTCCTCTTTTCCTCCATTACCGGCGCTTTCAAATCATTGATGATCGGCCAGATCACCGACTCCATGCTGGGCCACCTGCAGGTCCACAAACGCGGCTATGTGGCCTCCATCGACAACCTTCCCCTTCATATGAACCTGGGCCCCCAAGACATGGAGACCATCGAGGAGGCCCTGGATTCTCTCGAGGAGGTCGAGGCCTATTCTGCGCGCATCAAGTTCGGCGGGATGTTCTCTAACTTTGAGGAGACGACCAATGTGCGCCTGAACGGGGTGAACCCGGCCCAGGAGATCCTGGCGGCGCCCCTTCTTCCGAAACGAGTGCTTCAGGGAGACACCGGGGACACGCTGCTCAGTCCGGGGGATATTCTCGTTCCCGAGTTGCTGGCCAAAGGCATGGATGTGAAACCGGGAGATACGGTGGTGATCGTGGCCACCAACCAGGATGGCTCGGTCAATGCAAAGACTTTCACCGTCCGCGGTGTCCTGGAGGGGATCACCGGACCCGGCGGTCGAGACGGCTATATCCACATCAAGGATGCTCAGGAGATTCTCCGCATCCAGAAGCAAGAGGTGAACGAATACGCCGTACGGCTGAAGAGTGCAGGTGCTCTGGAGAAGGTAGAGGCGGCGCTGGCCAAGGCAATCGGCGGCGAGCTGAACAAGCAGGGAGCACCGAAATACGAGATCCACACCTGGGAGAAGCTCTCACCCTTTTACAATATCGCCAGGATGATCGATGTCATGACCCTTTTCATCAAGTTGATGCTCATCGCCATCGTGCTGGTGAGCGTGATGAACGTCATGATCATGGCGGTCTTCGAACGCGTCAAGGAAATCGGGACCATTGCCGCCATCGGCACGAGGCCCGGACAAATCCTATCCCTCTTTCTCTTCGAGGGAATCAGCCTGGGCATTCTGGGCTCCGCCATGGGCACGCTGATCTCTCTGGCGGCCATCCTGACGCTCAAGATACACCCTATCTCATACGATTTCGGTCGACAGAAGGGCCTGCTGCTCTCACCGGCGCTGGATCCGGCAGAGATCATTGTGGTATCCCTTCTGGTGATCCTGATATCGGTGCTCGCCAGTCTGCAGCCGGCGTACAGGGCCTCGCGGATGGAACCGGTCACCGCTATGCGGCATATATAAATAGAAGGGATGGTCAGGAAAATGAAAAGGATCAGCATTGCACTAACCACGGTAGCGCTGCTTTTCGGCCTCGCACCGCTCCTCTATGCCCTTGACGGGGAGGAGATCCTGCGCCGGGTGGATCGCAACCTCAATCCAGAATCGTACGAGATGTACCGCAAGCTCATCAATATAGAGCCTGACAGCAGCAGGAAGGAGTTTGTGCTCTACACCATAAAGAAGGGGCAGGACCGCATGGTTGCCCTCTTCCTTTCCCCGGCCAGCGAAAAAGGGAGAACCACCCTGAGGCTCGATGACAATATGTGGCTCTATATGCCGAGCGTCGGCAAACCCCTGCGCATCACCTCTCTGCAATCCATAGTCGGAGGAGTGTTCAACAACTCCGACATTCTGCGGCTCGACTATTCCAAGGAGTACACCGTCCAATCGATTGAGGAGGAAGGAGATCATTATCTCCTGGGACTCAAGGCACGGTCGGGAACAGTAGCCTATGACAGCCTCGCGATGCTCGTCGACAAGAAGAACGTCATTCCCATCGAGACCAGGTGTTACGCATCCTCGGGGATTCTCATCAAGACGCTCCATTACAGCGAGATCAAGGACTTCGGGGGAGGAATCGTCCGGCCCAGTGTGCTGGAGACAGATAGCCCCCTGCAGAAGGGATACCGCTCGGTGATGCTCTTCGCAGAGATCAAGGCCCGGAAATTCAATGACGAGGTGTTCACACTGAGCTTCTTGCCGAAGGTAGAAGAGTTACGGTGAAACTCCGGCAGGTGAAACTCCGACAAGGGAAACTCCGGCAAGGGACTGCCGCCAGAGTAGTCGCCGCGGCGGGCCTCGCGCTTCTCCTCATCACCAGCCCGCCCGCTCGGGCCCGGGGGACGGAGCTCCCCGCGGAGTCGGAGGAGTTTTCCTCGGAGCCGACGGAGTTTTCCTTTGATTTGAGCGAGTTCGAGAAGTCCCCCTGGTCGTTTCACGGGTATGTCCAGGGAGACCTATCTTACTCCTGGCTTAACCGTGACGCTGCTTTGTATCGACTCGAACTGCCCGGAGCGAACCGGGACCGCTACCGTCTTGGGGGCGGAATGGAGATCCAGGCGGGGCTAGCCTATCAGCAGGGCCCCTTCACGGCATTTGCCCTGGGGAGCACGGAGGGGTGGTACGACGGAGAGGACTGGAGCGGCGACCTTCTCCTGTATGAGGGCAATCTCTCCCTGCAGGCCGGACCCAATGTCTACTTCACGCTGGGCAAGACGCTCCTTCGCTGGGGAAAGGGCTATGCCTGGAACCCGACCAACTTCGCAGGCCGGGACAAGAACCCCTCTGACCCCGACCTCTCCCTGGAAGGCTACTGGATGGGAATTGCAGACATCGTCAAGAGCTTCCCGGGGCCACTCAGGACCCTTGCCCTGACCGGCGTGATACTGCCCGTCTCCGGCAGCATGAACTCCGCCTTCGGGGAAAAAGATCACGTCAATGTCACCGGAAAACTCTATCTTCTGCTCTACGATACCGATATCGACTTCATGGCGCTCTCAGGGGGGAGCCGTTCCGCCCGCTATGGAGTCACCGCTTCGAGGAACGTCACCAGCAGCTTCGAAATACATGGGGAGATGGCGCTGGTTACCGACTCTGAAAAGAACGTCCTTGATCCGGAGGGAAATATCACGATGGAAACGGAGGATGCTTGGAACTACCTGGCGGGAATCCGCTACCTCGCTCCAACTCAGACCACCGTGATCGCCGAGTTTTATCACAATGGACAAGGCTATACCAAAGATGAGGTCGCGAGATACTTTGACTTTCTCTCGGCAGCAGAAGACACTCAATTCAACGCCCTCCGCCCCGGCCTTTCGGGCTACCAGCAACCGAACTTCATGAGGAACTACCTTTATCTGAAAGCAAGCCAGAAAGAGCCCTTCGGTTGGCTCTATGTGACCCCCGCATTGTTCACGATCTATAATCTGGATGATAGATCATTCAACCTCGTCCCCGAGATTACCCACACCGGGAGGGAGAACCTGGAGCTGCGACTCCGATTCAACTACCTCGTCGGAGGCCGCGGCACCGAGTATGGCGAGAAGCTGAACGCCTGGAAAACCGATGTTCGCCTCCGTTACTTCTTCTGAGAGAATTACCCTCTTGCGCGTCATCAAAGGAAACCGCAATTCCATGTTCACGGAAGACCGTTTTACGTACTTGTCTAACGGCCTTTGATGATTGAACAGCTGTATGGCTATGTGGTATCGTCATCGGGACAAGTCAATAATCAGTTACGAAGGAAATGTGTTTGTACCCACGGGTGATGTAGAGGGCGATCAGACACTGGAAACGGGAAGATGGGGGTGAGAGAAGTAGTGAAAATTGCCGTATCAGCCACCGGTGGTTCAATGAATGCTCAGGTCAGCGAGCAGTTTGGGAGATGTGCCTATTTATTAATTGTCGATTCTGAGACAATGAGGTTCGAGGCAGTCTCCAATCCAGGGGTAAGAATGATAGGAGGGGCAGGCCCTGAGTCAGCCAGGGCGATTACCACTCACGGGGCTAAGGTTGTACTCACCGGGAAAGTCGGGCAGAATGCCAAAGATGCCCTCGATTCAGCAGGCATAGCTATTGTCAGCGGTATACCAGGGACAAAGACCGTGAAGGAAGCCGTTGAAGAGTATCTCAGAGGAAGAGATGATGCAGGGGTCTGATTCCAAAACGAAATCACAAGCTGCTAAGCAGAAGACCATCGTGAGATCTCTTTACAAGGCAGCTAAAGGTCTTGGGACTGCTCTTCCGGTCCTCGTCGGGGTCATCCTGCTTCTGGGTCTCTTCAGGGCTTTTGTATCAAAGCAATGGATCTCCTCTGTATTCACAGGGGGCCTGTTAAGAGACACCGTGACTGCCGGGGCAATCGGGAGTATCTCGGCGGGGAATCCCATTACGAGCTACATAATCGGAGGAGAGCTTCTGAAAGATGGTGTGAGCCTTCTCGCGATAACATCATTCATCGTCACATGGGTTACGGTCGGGATAGTTCAGCTTCCTGCTGAAGCGAGTATTCTGGGGGGGCGATTCGCCGTCATGAGAAACATTTTGAGTTTTGGCCTGGCCATCCTGGTTTCAGTAGCAACTGTTACTACGATAAGTATGGTGCAATGACGAAAAGCATGAGAAAAGCAAACACTCAAGAGAAGGATAAGAGCTACTACGGAGTGTATTTCCTGGCCTCCGTTCTTCTTCTGTATCTTGTGGCCTTTTTTCTCGAT
>JAUVJV010000214.1 GCA_030592245.1 Candidatus Eiseniibacteriota bacterium | reverse complement strand
GACCTAATAGGTACCACGCAATCGGTGATAAGTCGGCTGGAGGACGCTGACTACGAAGGTCACTCGCTCTCCATACTGAGCCGAATTGCGAAAGCCCTTAACAAGCAACTCGCGATTCGCATGGCTCCCAAGAATAAGGGGACTGATGTCGTCCGTTATGCTTTTGCAGAGTTAATGAGGGGTCTTCGTCGTCAGCGTGGCCTCAAGGTGAGTGAACTGGCTGACGAATTGGACGTCGATGAGGACGAGCTAATTTCGATTGAGCGTGATGTCGGCTATAGGCCGGACCCCCTGACGATCTTCAGAGTCAGTAAGCTCTTCAAGATCCCCCAGCACCAGCTGGCAATGCTGGTAGGTGCAATCAAAGATATCCCAACTGGGGTCAGAGAACACGCATCTGCGTTCGCAGCAAAGTCGGATTCTTTCGCAAAGCTCTCTGATGAGGAGAAGCAGGCACTGGATGAATTCGTGCGGTATTTGAAATCCCTGCGTGAGGACAGTTGATGAGAGAAAGAACGCGAAGAGAGATAAATGGGATCGTTGCTCAGGTACTCTGCGAAGCTGGGCTGACGAGCCCTCCAGTGTCAATAGAGGAGGTTCTTGAGTTCCTGGATGTAAACCGGGGTTTCTACGACCTTGATGACCCCGGGTTCACTGACAAATGGAAGCACAAGATCAAGGTAGGGCGCCACAAATTCGTGAAGATAGCCAGGAAGATTCGTCTAGCCGCCCTCTGGCTTCCCAATAGGTCTGAGATAATGGTCGATTCTTCACTACCCAAACCTAAGAAGGAATGGGCATCCTTTCACGACTCGGTCCACACGATGTTGCCTTGGCATAAACCGTTCTTTCTTGGTGATACTGCCCAGACACTTGATCCGGATTTCCAGGAGAAACTAGAATCCGAAGCCAATTATGGCGCATCGTACCTGATGTTCTGCGGAGAGAGATTTGCCGAAGAGGCGCTTGATACAATCCCAAGTTGGCGGAACATCGAGAAGCTCCGGAAAAGATACAAGAAGTCAATGGTCACTACATCGCGCCGCTATGTCTGCTATACCCATGATACGCCTATGGCCATGCTGGTTAGCACTCCTAGATGGCAAATCACACCCGATGGCCAAGACAACCGGTGGCGCCACTTCGTAGGCTCCGGGGCATTTCTGACTAGGTTCGCATGTATAGGGCCTGCAATGATCTTGGGCGATGTCGATAGGAATACCAACCGAAGAAGAGGGGGCCTTGTCGGAGACTTCGGGTTATGTTTGCCGGACGTGGACGGAGACCTGCACGAATTCCGTGCCGAGTGCTTCTACAATCAGTACGATATCCTGACACTTGTGGTTTACGAGAGACCGTTGAAATAGATTCTCACACGGCTGGAGTAACTTCCAGCCCGGCCGCGCTGGATGAAGCGGTTCTTGGGCATCGTGTTGGCAAGATCACTTCCCGAGGATTCCCCGCAAAGGCAAGAAGCCCCTGAGCCTGTTGAGGTTCAAGGGCTCAGTGTGGTGGCGGGGGCTGGACTTGAACCAGCGACCTTTGGGTTATGAATGTGGCGAGAGGCGAAAATACGAGAAAACACCAGGGAATAAGTTAGACGTAAGCGGAAAACATTTAAGGAGTTGTGTGGGCTTCGTTTCCCAGGTATCCTCCCTTAGGCCACCCTATTCCGGCATGTTCTGTTAGCAAAACGTTAGCAGAGTTCCCCGAGATAAACCCCAAGGGCCGATATCGCTCCCTTACCGGAGCAGGACCATCCTCCTGGAAAGTGTCATGTTCCCGGTCTCGAGCCTTGAATAGAACACCCCGGGAGCCACCGTATCTCCCCTTTCATCAAGGCCATCCCAGGTTACGGCCGTACAACCCGCATCCATCTCGCCGCTGACGAGGGCCTTTACCAATCTACCGCTCGCATCGTAGACCGAAAGCCTGGCAGACTGTCTCTCGGGCAAACTGAAGACGATCGTTGTCCGAGGGCTGAAGGGATTGGGCCGGTTCCCGAAGAGGTGGGCGGACCCAACCTCGTGCGCGGGAAGGTCAGTGAGGTCGATGCCAGCCAATGTCCCCGTGGAGTACGTGTACTGCTTGTCGCCCGCTGAGGTAATATGGGCTGAGACCGCAACAAGAGTATCGTAACCGACCCCAAAACCTGGTAGCTGGAATTCACCAGCCTGCAGGGAGTCAAGCGGCGCATCCTCAACTGTGGTGGGCAAAGCCTCGTCCATCTTCAGAAGCTGAAGGCTGAAGAGACTGTTATCCTGGCCATCATAGGACAGGAGCATGGGAGAGCCGCTCACGAAGCGAATATAATCTGCGGCCCAGTGCTGGACAGTGGTCAGCTGCTCAAGCACCGGGTATGTGCTGTGCTGTCTGGCACTGAAGGGGGGTAGCTCAATCCGCGGGTAGCCGTACTGCCCTTCATCGATGGATGTATCATCCAGAAAGTTGGCCACGGTCCAGGCGATAAACACCTCTTCAAAGGTCTCCGGGTAACCCAGCCCGACGTGAGTGCTCTCAATCCCGGCAATTGAGTTCGCCGGCTCGGCCACCAGTGCCGTGATCGTAGAGTCCCCACCGTAGTGCCCGGTGAAATACATCATGAAGAGATACGTCTGAATGTAATCGACCCAGGAATTGCCCCAGACGATCAGGTTGTCATCCGGGGTCTGGGGGAAGCCGGTGATCGGATCGGGGTACCCATACAGGTACATGGCGTACTCGGCGCAGCCCTCATCGACCCAGGTGGCCTCATCGGGGTCCATGTTCCAGTGGATCATGTGCTCGAACTCATGCGCAAGCACGGAGAGGGTGGAATGCGCCGTGGGATTGATAGGATCGCAGCTCATGTAGAACATCTCGACCTCGTTGCTGTGACCTTCCATTTCCCGGGCTTCCTCTTCGGTGTATTCGTTGAACACGCTGAAGTATCCGTCGAAACAGCTGCCCATGAAGCAGCCCAGGGCCGAGTAGAAGATGTATATCTTCGGGTCCTGGTCGAGCTCATCGGGAGCCGGGCCGAAGGTCTCGGTGTCGATCTCGTAGATTCCCCGCGTGGGGTCGGCAGGTGTGCTGTTGTCGAATCTCTCGACGACGAGCGCAACATCGGCGGAGTCCATGTTGGCATTCCACTGATCATCAGCAACGAAGACATAGCAATACTCGCCGACGGCCCTACAGGTGGCCGGCACCAGGATCCAGGGAGGGGGCATCACGGTGAGATCCCAGGCCCAGAAGGTCAACGTGTCACCCACCACGGGCGCGGGACCCTTTTCCAGCGGCCTCTCCCTATGTAGCGAACGGTCAAACCTCTCGCTCAAGGCCACTTTATGTGCCTGGAAGAGAGGAGTAGCACAGAAGGCATGACGCTCATCGGCCAAAGAAGATGCGACGATCAGGATGATAAGAGGCAAAAACACCAATAACACCTTTTTCATGATCGGACTCCGTTCAGGTTGCGTGACCTGGATATCGCGGCGTTCACGTAGAGGTGAAGACGCCGATCCTTTGATATAGATTACACAATCCTCAAGCTCCCACGCTTGTCAGGATACACCCTCGTGGCCATCTGGTCAAGCGGCAGAACGCTGATGAGATTGGGCGGAACGTGATGACGTGGTCTGGCTCCGCGGCAGCCAATGATTAGGACGGCCTCCAACATTTTGGTCCGGAAAGAGGACACCCTCCAAGCGGTCTCAGGTTCAAGGGCTTAGTTTGGTAGCGGGGGCTGGATTTGAACCAGCGACCTTTGGGTTATAAGTGCGCTGAGCGGTAAAAACAAGAGAGAACACCGGGGAACAAGAAGGGCGTAATTGAAAACCATTTAAGGAGTTACGTGAATTCCGTTTCTCTGGTGTTCTCTCTTAGTTCACCCTGTTCTGGCTTGTTTTGTGAGCAAAATGTTAGCAAAACCCCAATGGCAAAGAGCAGGGTCTACCTCCTGCGATGCAGGTATCTCCCTTCAAGCGCTTCTTACCCCCCTCCAGAAAGTGCTTGCTCCAACGGTCGTAAAGGCCGGTGGTTATGCCTTCGCGCCGGCAGATGGTGCTGACGCTCTCCTCTTCCTTGAGGAGTTCCAGGACCATGCGGATATTCTCTTCACTCGAGAACTTACGGCGAGTCTTGCGGCGGATCTCCCGGACCACACTCTCAGGACTGCGACTCTCTTGTGACCTCATAGCTGCCTCCTTTCGGGACCTGGCGGCCCCTCAAAGTGCAGCTTGGATTATAACCCCTCCGTGTCCAAATTCAGCTGACGTCAAACATCAAGATTCCCAGTCACTTACGGTTTTCTGCTGTTTTTCTCGCTCATTCTGTGATATAATACGAAACCGTCCTCACCTACGGTGGGACTGCTACTTGGAGGGAGGTGACATCCGATAAGGGCCTCGACTCCATGTGCTCCGTTGCTTTTGCTGCCTGAGGCCTAAGCCATTGCTGGATGTGCCGTGGCGGGGATCGATTTGCAGCCGCGATCTCCGGGAGGATGAAGTGGCCCCCGGCTGCCCCATTGGGGCCGATATCAGTCCCGCCGGCGGCAACCGGGTGTTCCTGCGCAATGCCATCGAGGTGTGCTCACCAGTCGAAAGGGGCACCGAAAGCACCAAGATCGCGACGGGTATTCCGGATGAGCGCGAGTGCGCAGAAGGAGGGGAGAGACATGAATAGTCAGGACAACAGGTACAGTGTGATTGCTGTTTCGCTTGCTGGTGTTCTGTTGGCTCTGTTTTGGGCAGGCACTGCTTTCTCTCAAGACTACGAGTTTCCCCAGCCGTGTGCCGGGATCGAGTACTTCACAAGCAACCTGCCCCCCGATCCCGAATTCGACATCCAGCACATGGCTACGGCGTTTCTCTATACCGTAGATCCGTCGAATCACGACACCATTGTTGATATGATCTTCGATAATACCGCCTTCCTGGACTCGGTTCCCCCGTATGTCACAGTATATCAGCTGGCTCCTGAGGGTATGACACCGGACAGTTTCCCG
>JAUVJV010000241.1 GCA_030592245.1 Candidatus Eiseniibacteriota bacterium | reverse complement strand
TTCCAGGGTCTTCTCGTCTATTTCCCAGGTACAGAAGTAGATCGCCGCCTCCCCATGGGCCCTGGCTCCGCCATAATCGGCGGTCCTCAAAAGGAGACCCGAAAGCAGAAGATGGCAGCGTGCGACCTTGTCCCTGAGGTTGATGTTCCTAAACCTCTCCAGGAGTTTCTCGGCAAGATCTATTGCCGTGGCATAATCATCTTCCCCTGCAAGGATCTGGGCCTTGAAGAACTCCAGAAGAAGCTGCTCTTCCTCTTCGCCGGAGCACCGCATCCCGTCGGCAATGACCATGTACTTGGCCCTTGCGTTCTCCAGCTTTCCCGCAGCAATCAAGTGCTGCAGGTTTTGCAGCTCGGTGGCAAAATCCACTAGCGTCTCCATATGACGATGGTGTGTCCCTGTATCCTCAGCTCGAACAGCAAGGAGGACCACCAGGACTCCCGCCCAACGGCAATTACGGATCTCCCGGGAGATGTCGATGGCTCTCCGCCGAGAATCCCCGGGTCACCGAACGTGACCGCGGTCCGCTGCCTTCTCTCGGACTCTTTGCTGAAGGCCGGCCAGTCGGGGTCGCCAAGATCAGGCACGCCGACACCGGGATCACCCCACAGGGTGGGGCTTCCCTTTCCCCTGATAGACGGTTTCTCTGCCAGCGCGCCGGTGAGGGGCCCCATGACCAGGAACCCGACTACAACAACGGCCAATACTTTGCGCCACATCATACATGCTCCTTCTTATGCAGGTACACAGAGGGGGCTTCAACTTGAACAGGTATACGGTATATGTACCCGCCCGGATACCCGGCATTGCCGAAGCTAAACCTGCGATTACCTAGCATAGATCCCTACCCGTCTACTCTTACTATTCTCAGGTTCTTTAAAAGTGTCAATTGGTCAAAATCATGGAAATGACCTGCTTCGGCCTTGTGCGGCGGCCTGAACAACCAGAATTGGCGTTGACGCCCCCATACAGGGCGCGCTAAGCTGGGGCCTGGAAGAAGCGGATGTCTCTTACTCCTACCGGGAGAATGTCATGATTAAAGCACCGCACAGATCGCATATCATGATGGTTCTGCTTACCCTGGCAGGCATCACGGCGTTTTTGCTGCCAGTCTCGGGTGCCTCCGCCAAGTCATACCGGATCACCGGGGTAAATATCGACGCAGAGCTGAAGCCGGATGGCAGCATGGATGTTCTCGAATCCAGAACCTACAAGTTCGATGGTTCCTTCAGTTTCGCGCACCGGGATTTCCCGGTCGCCGGCATGGAGAGACACGAGGATTTCAAGGTTTCCGAGAACGGACGCGCATACCGGCTGTCGGATTCCGGCGAGCCGGGTTCCTACACGATCGAGAGAGACCATAACAAGACGACGGTTACCTGGTACTACAAGGCGAGAAACGAGTCGCGAACCTTCGATTTCAGGTACCGGGTCCGGGATGCGGTCCGGCGCCACGATGATGTGGCGGTACTCTACTACAAGTTCATCGGCGAGGAGTGGGACCTCACCCAGGACAATATCATCATGACCGTCAGGCCTCCGGCCGGACTCCTGGCCGGGGATATCCGCGAATGGCTTCACGGCCCGCTGTGGGCCTCTTCCCGCATCGCGCAGGATGGCACCATCCTTGCCGAATGTAAACGCCTGCCGAAACACACCTATCTTGAGATCAGGGCGCTTTACCCTACCCGAGCCTTCGAGGGAGCCCCTGCAGTGGCCGGAAGCACGCGCGAGCAGATAATGGCGGAGGAGGCCGGATGGGCTCAGGAAGCCAATGAGCAGCGGGAGATGAGCGCGGAAAAGGCCGCCGCCCGCAGGAAACGGGGTAAGCAAGGCAGGAATATTGCGATCGGTATTGGCGCCCTCGGACTCGCCGCATGGTGGTGGCTTTATAAGACCTTCCGCAATAAGCCTGCATTGCCCCGGTCTCTCCCGATGACCTCCGAGATTCCGGATAAGACACCGCCGGCGCTCGTAAGCTACCTGCTCAGTTCCCGGCGCATTGGGGGTGCTGCGCTTGTGGGCACCATGCTCGACCTCTCCCGCCGGGACATCCTCAATCTCCGGGAAGAAAGAGTGGAGAAGAAAAGATTCTGGGGCGGGATGAAAACCAAGTCGGAATACCACTGGGATCTCGACCGGGCCGGTTGGGACAGCCAGACAGCCACCATGCCCGACTATGAGAATTCCCTGATCGATTTCATCTTCAATGACCTCGCGGGAGGCACCGACTCGATTCCAATCGATACCATCAAGAAGAAGCGCGGCGACTTCATCAAGTTCTTCAAGAAATGGAAGAAATCCGTCGAGAAGGTCGGCAAAGAGAAAGCCTGGTTTGACAAGCACAGTATCCGGGGAGGGTACTATTCGCTTGCCCTGGGCGCAGGCCTCATGCTCCTCACCGGCCTTCTGGTGTGCCTTTACGGCCCGTGGGGCGCGGTCTCGGGCGCTGCAGGCCTGGCTGTGCTGATTCTCTCGCTGCTCATTCCTCACAAGACCGCGGAAGGCGAGACCAGGGCAAGGCATTGGAAAGCCGTGCAGAAGTATCTTAAGACCTATGAGTTCCGGAACACCGACCGGCAGAGCCTGCTCGACCAGATCTCGGAATATCTGGTCTACGGAGTGGTACTGGGCCTTACGACCAAGTTCTACAAGGAGATCGCGGCCTGCATACCCGAGGGTGCCCAGCAAACTTATGTGCCCTGGTATGTTTACCATGGGCGCGGCACCGGGGAATTCTCCCCGGCAGCATTCGGCGAGGCCTTTTCCTCGATGATCACGACTACCACCACTACCATGAGTTCGGCATCCGGAACCGGAGGAGGCGCCTCGGGTGGTGGCGGGGGCGGGGGTGGCGGAGGTGGCGGAGGCGCAGGATAGAACCCGCCCCGACAGGAGACAAGCATGACAGCCAAACAAACCTTTGAAGCCTTTGTCGAGAGGATCAATGCCCAGGACCCCGACGGCCTCTCCAAGCTCATGAGCGATGATCACACTTTCATTGACGCCCTCGCGTACAAGGTGGTCGGCCGCGAGGCCATGCGGAAGGGCTGGATCGGCTATTTCTCGATGGTGCCTGACTACTGGATCGAGTGTGAAACCGTGCTGGTCAAGGGCTCAACTGTGGCGGCATTCGGCCGTGCGGGCGGAACCTATGTCCACGACGGGATTCTTAAGCCCGAGAACCGCTGGGAAATACCGGCCGCCTGGATGGCCGTGGCCAGGAGAGGCAAGATCATAGAATGGCGAGTCTATGCCGACAATGAACCCATACGCCGGATCATGGCGAGAGAGAAGGGCCGGTGCACGTAAGGCACCGACCTTTGAAGGATTCGGCTTCAAAGATTCGTTGAGCCTTGAGCTACCGTCCGTTCAGTTCACGGGCTCCCACTCCCCGGTGACTTCATTGGTCAGGATGCTCTCGGTGTCCACGCGTTCCTTATAGATCCAGGTCTCTCCCGTTACGGTGTCGATCTTGAAGACCCCGCAGCTCGACAGAAAGATATCATCCTTCTCGATAGGACCCTCGCCAACGCTGCTTAAGTAGCAGCCGGATGCTATCTGGAACCTCCCCACGCGTCCTGTGTCGGATTCCGCTCTCCGGCCCGTGATGCCAATGACTAAGACAAGCGTAAGTATAACTGCCAGAAGAATAACCAGCGGGCTATATCTGTTTGCCACACCACACCTCCTTTCCCCTCCCATCGATCCAACAGATAGAAGCCTGATCGGTTCCCGGCTCAGTCAAGCATGACCATCTTGCGGGAGAGGCTGGCCTCCGGCGTTTCCAGCCGGTAAACGTAGACACCCGGCGCCACCCGGCGCCCATTGGAGTCCGTTCCCTCCCACGCAAAGCTGTGATCACCGCCGCCCATCGCGCCAGAAAACACTGTAGCCACCCTGCGGCCGACGACATCGTATACCGCCAGGTCGATGACGGTCTTAGAGCCCAGGCTGAAGGCCAACCGGGTCTCTGTCCCGAATGGATTGGGACTATTCTGCGCTAGGCTGATGTTCCGCTTCTCCCCAACCGCATCGTCGGCCACCGAGCCCAGCGCCTGCTGGTAGAGCTCCACCACTCCTCGCACAACCTGAGTGTCTACTACATGCTCCTCATTTGAAAGCACGGCGTAGTAAGCTTCATAGGTAGGCAGCGTGAACGCGACATCGGCAGAGCCCGTATCCTGCATGATTTCATAAGCCAGGAACGAATCGGAGGAGGCGTAGGCAGTGTAGTTGCTCTCGTCACAGATGAAGAAGGCGATAGCGCCTCCCGGCCTCCGCTCCGAGAAGGCATTGTTAACCATCCTGTTCTGCCCATAGATGAACTCATCATCCACCTGCCAGTCCACCCGGAGGCGATACCGATCAGCTGCCCCGGGGGGCGGAGCAGCCGGACTTGCCGGCAGCTTGGGGCGCAGGATGGGCAAGACCTTGTCCCAGGTGTAATGCACGCCCGCCACGCCGGCCGTTATGGCCCTCCTGTGCAGTGGCCCGGATGGAATTGTCCCCAGGTCACTCTCGATGCGGGCGAAGATATCGTTGTTATCCCCGAGCAGGAACTGGACCTGGCCAGTGTGGTCGGTCGAGGCCCACGTAGCCTGATAGAAGGTG
>JAUVJV010000055.1 GCA_030592245.1 Candidatus Eiseniibacteriota bacterium | reverse complement strand
GAAGGAGAAGTCCTGGGCATCCTGTTCCGGGGGATCGAAGAGCCCGGGATCGATGGCGATGTCCAGTTCGTATCTGGTTACCTGGACTATCTGCCTCTGGCCTACGGGGAGTATCTCGGCCTCCCTGTGGAAGGGTATATTGATACCCTCTACGCGCCGGTAATCCGATACCAGGGTATGAACCTCGAAGTTCTCATGCGGGTCCACTGCCTTCACCTGCAGGAAGGTGTCGGTGTCGAAGTACCTCAGCCGGACATCCTCGTTGATGCTATTGAGGATCTTGATCACGTAGCATTCGATGTCGGCGACCATCTCCATTCCCTCGAAGGTCACCGTGAAGTACTCGGATTCGGGGTTCGCATGTTCATGGGATTCCAGCAGGGCCTCGACCTGCCTCCGCTTAAGCGTGGCCTCGTCCTTCTCAATCTGGAGCTTGCCGTTGGGGTCGACGACCCAGCTGATCTCGCCATTGTCACCGGACGTCATCTGGAGAACGCCGAGACTTATCTCGCGTCTCTTCCTGGCGGGTATCTCCTCCCACGCCTTGACCTGGCCCTGCATGCCCATCAACGTGACATCCGCCTCATAGTAGCGTGTCGTGATTGACTTGAGTTTTTCCAATCCACCCATGGCGTCATAGTGTTTCCTGAGAAGCCCATACGGATCGGTAAGAGGCGCGTCCGCCAGGGCCCCGGTAGCAGAACAAGCGATGGACGAAAAGACGATGACGGCCAATATGATGGCAGATACAGATATTGGAAGTTTTGCGATTGAGATTCCTGCGACGGGTACTCCTGCGAAGCCTTTCATCTGTTCCTCCCTGGTTCCCATAGATTGGCATCTGCCTTATAGGTGTTGAACACCTTTGGGCCGGGGTATAAACTGTTGTCGCTGTGGAATCATAAGCCATATGAATGATAAGGTGAAAGGAAAGAGCATGACCAGGCGCAAAAAGAGAGTGATGACGGCGGAAGACCTTTACAGATTCCAGCTGATCGGAGCCTGCGAGATCTCGCCCGATGGCAATCACGTTGTGTACAGCCTTCAGCGGGTCGACAGGAAGACCGAGAAGAAATACTCCAACCTCTGGGTTGCAAATACCCGGGGCGGGAGCCCGCGGCAATTCACCTACGGCGACCATGTGGACTCTCAGCCGAGATGGTCCCCCGACGGCAAGCATATCGCCTTCGTGTCCAACCGGCGCGATGAAAAGCAACCCCAGATTTACGTCATTCCCTTCGGGGGCGGGGAAGCCAGGCGCGTGAGTGATATGAAGGGTTCCATCGGTTCCTTCCGGTGGTCCCCGGGCGGCAGGCGTTTCGTCTGTGAGTTCCGCAAGAAGGATGCGGAGCAGGCCGAGCGGGAGATGGATGAGCAGAAGAAGAAGCTGGGCGTGGTCTCGCGCCACATCACCCGGGTCTTCTTCAAGGAGGATGAGGCCGGCTTCCTGCCCAAGGAGCGCTGGCACCTCTGGGCGGTCGAGGCGGCGAGCGGCAAGGCCAGGCAGATCACCGCTGGCCGCATCTTCGATGAGCGCGAGCCTGCATGGTCCCCCGACGGCAAGCACCTTGTCTTCGTGTCCAACCGCGCCAAGGATCCTGATCTGGATCCCGACGCGATGGATATCTTCGTGGTTCCAGCCAGGGGCGGCAGGGCCCGCAAGATCGCGACGCCCGTGGGATTCAAGGGAAATCCGGTTTTCTCGCCCGATGGATCAACGATTGCCTTTACAGGGATGAGAGGCAGGGGCCAGTGGTATAGAAACGTATCCCTCTGGGTGGTTCCCTCAAATGGCAGGGGGCCGGCCAAAGAGATCACAAGGAAGTTTGACATTCACTGCACCAGCTGGACCATAAACGATCTACCCGGCGGGCCTGCGATGATGCCCCCCACCTGGGCAAAAGACGGAAGCCGGATCTACTTCCAGGTATCGATGTACGGGAACACACATCTTTATTCGGTCGCTCCCGGCGGCTCCCGCAGTTCGCTGGCTGTCACGATCGGCGGAACAGGCGTGGTGGGAGCCTACACGCTTGATAAGGCACAGAAGAAGATCGCCTATTTCCACGGGGACATGACCTATCCCGGTGATCTCTGGGTCCGCAATCTCCCGGGCGGCACGCCCCGGAGGCTCACCGCGGTAAATGAAGCAGTCCTTAAGAGCATCGACCTGGGCCAGATGGATGAGGTCTGGTTCAAGGGGGCATCGGGTAACCGGCTCCAGGGCTGGATCCTTAAACCCCCCGGATTCAGGAAGAACAGGAAGTACCCTTCGATCCTCCAGATCCACGGAGGGCCGCGCGTGCAGTATGGGAACTTCTTCATGCACGAGTTCTATTACCTGGCGGCCCAGGGCTATGTGGTCTACTTCTGCAATCCTCGCGGAGGGCAGGGTTACGGTGAGGCCCACTCCAAGGCCATCTGGAGAAACTGGGGCACCGTGGACTATGACGACCTGATGGTCTGGGCGGATCACCTCAGGCGGAAACGTTACATAGACGGGAGACGGATGGGGGTCACCGGCGGAAGTTACGGCGGCTACATGACCAACTGGATCATCGGCAAGACCGATCGCTTCAAGGCAGCTGTTACCCAGCGAAGCGTGAGCAACCTGGTGAGCATGTGGGGTTCGAGTGATCTTAACTGGGTGTTCCAGGATGAGATCGGTGGCAGGCCGCCGTGGGCCGGTCTCGATGATTACTGGCGCCAGTCGCCCATGAAGCATATAGGCAAGGCCACAACGCCCACGCTGGTTGTACACAGCGAGCAGGACTTGCGCTGCGCCATCGAGCAGGGCGAGCAGGTGTTTGTCGCCCTCAAGTGGCTGGGGGTCGACACCGAGATGGTCCGCTTCCCCGACGAGCCGCATGGACTTTCGCGCGGCGGGCGGACAGACCGGCGGATCGACAGGCTGAAGCATATATTGAGATGGTTTGACCGCTATTTGAAATAGATACAGCACGGGCAATCGTATTGAGGTAATGAAATCAAGAGGAGTTGACCCATGGCAGATCTCTCCACCAAGTATATGGGACTTGAACTGCGCAATCCACTCATAGTGGCAAGCTGCGGCCTTACCAAGAGTGTCGATGGCGTAAAGAAATGCTCGGACGCCGGGGCCGGGGCGGTCGTGCTCAAGTCGCTCTTTGAAGAGCAGATCAAGGCCGAAACCCGGAGCACCGAAGAGGACATGTGGCTCTACGGGCACTCCGAGGCCTTCGAGTATGTTAGCAAGATGGCCATGCCCCTGGGCCCGAGGGAGTATCTCAAGGTGATCCAGGACGCCAGGGCCGCGTCGGATGTTCCGGTGATCGCCAGCCTCAACTGCATTTCCCCCAGGTGGTGGGTGGACTATGCGAAGCAGATCGCGGCCGCGGGCGCCGACGGCCTGGAGCTCAACATCGCCGTAATGCCGAGCGATGCCGGGCGCACGAGCCAGGAAATTGAAAACATCTATCTTGAAATAGTTGAAGCGCTTGCCGATGCCATCGACATACCCTTTGCCGTCAAGATCGGGCCTCACTTCACATCAATTGCCCGGGTGGCTGATGAGCTTGCCGGGCGCGGGGCATCGGCCCTGGTACTTTTCAACCGGTTCTATCAGGTGGACGTGGATATCGAGAAGATCGAACTTGCGCCGGGTCTCAAGGTCAGCTCGCCCGATGAGATAAGCCTGCCTCTTCGCTGGATAGGCCTGCTGGCGGGACGCGTTAAATGCGACCTCGCTGCGACAACCGGTGCCCATGATGGCGAAGGTTTCATCAAGCAGCTCTTAGTGGGCGCCTCTGTCGTCCAGGTTTGCTCCGGGCTGTATCTGCACGGTATCGAACAGATAGGTAAGATCCTTGCTGACACGCAAGCCTGGATGGAGAAGCACGGCTTCGCGAGCGTCGATGACTTCCGGGGAAAGCTCAGCCAGGCTGAAAGCGAACACCCGGAGCTCTTCGAGAGGCTTCAGTACATCAAGACCCACACCGAAGGGAAGTGACGAAAGCAGAGCCGAATCCCGAAGGTGAAGGTTGCCACGCAAGACACGCCAGGTCCGGAGAGCACTACTCACTATTAGGCCTTATTCGATGAGTATCATCTTCCGGGTCTGGCTGTCCTCCCGGGTGGATAGCCTGCAGAAGTAGATCCCCGGCGCGCTTTCCTTGCCCCGGGCATTATTGCCGTCCCAGGTGACCGAGTGCTGACCGGGCATCTGGTCCTGATCGAGCAGGGTGGCGACGCGCTGCCCGAGCAGATTATAAACCTCGATTCTCACCCTCGCGGGCTTCTCGACGGTGAAGGCGATGGATGTACCCTGCTTGAAGGGGTTGGGGTGGTTCTGCTTCAGGATCGCCTTCCCGGTTTCAGGCTCTGTCGTGGGTATTCCCGCCGGAAGCTCAATCCCGACGACACGGATTCCCGAAGTCACAGTGACGACATGCTCGAACTTGATCAGCAACACTTTCCTGCCGGCATCATAGAAGTAGCCGTCTCCCGCATCAAGGAGCTCCTGTTTTGATAAGTATGCGTCCAGAGTATCCGAGCCCAGCAGGACCTCATTCGGAGGACCCTCTACCAGGTATACACTTGCAAGAATTGTCCGGTTGGAGAGCATCTCGGGGAAGCTCCCCTGGGCAGCGTCGATCGTTATCTCGAAGATGGCATCCTGCCCGTTGCTTGTGATGCACTGATGCATGGGGATCTTCGTATAGTGGCCCTGCATATAGTCGAGGCTTTCTTCATCGTCCTCATAGAGGGTGAAGGTCTCGAGCGTGCAGGAGAACGAGGGATAAATCTGTAAGAGCAAGGTGTCAACCGGCTCCGCGCCGACATAATCCATCACGCGCTGCATCGGGAGGATGGCGCCGGTGCGCACAAAGAGCGGCAGCTTATTCAAGGGCGCATCAACCGTTATTGTCTGTCCGCCTTCATACAGGGAATCTGTCCAGGCATCTACCCAGTAGCCCCGCGGAAGATAGATGCTTTTCTGTCTCTGGCCGTCCTCGACAACCGGGGCCACGAGGAGATCGCGCCCCAGCAGATAGGCGTCGTCCCTGTCCACCAGGGCCGGATCAAGTGGATCATGGAAGAACAGGGGCCGCACCATCGGCATCCCGGTCTCATAGTTCTCACGGGCGAGAGTATAGATGTAAGGGAGCAGGCGGTACCTGAGGCTGATATGGTCCCTGGCGATTTCTTCGGCCTCGGCTCCGTATCCCCAGGGCTCGGTAGCCTGGTTGTCGACGCCATGGGCGCGCATGACCGGATTCAGGGCGCCAAACTCGATCCACCGGATATAGAGCTCCGACGAGGCCCATCCCGTGAAACCACCCAGGTCGGAGCTGTGGTAGCTCATGCCTGAAAGCGCCATGTTGATCATGATGGGCAGCTGTACCGCGAGCCCCCCGAAGCTCCGGCTCACGTCACCCGACCAGGTGAAAACCCCGTAGCGCTGAATCCCGGCATAGCCCGAGCGGCTCAAGTTTACGATGCGCTCGTTCGGGCGATACTGTCCATAGCCCTCGAACAGCGTCCTGGCCCACAGAAGATTGTAGATATTATGCACGACGGGAGTCGCTCCCCCGGCATGTTCCATTTCCCAGGGGTGAGTCTCGGGCTCGCCGAGGTCGGTCCAGAGTCCTGCGACACCCTCGTCCATGAAATCTTCATGCCTGTCCCAGAGCCAGGTGCGGGCGTCCGGATTCGTCATGTCGAAAAGCAGCGCATTACATCCGCACGACCACCACCCGCTCAGGTAGTAGGGCCCTCCCCCTGGGGCCTGCCCCACAAAGTCGCTTGCGGAACCTGTGAGCAGCGGGTAGTTGACACAGTACTCGGTGAAATAGGGCTCGGTGATCACGATAGTCTTGAAACCCTGCGTGAGGAAATTGCTGATCATGGTCGAGGGGTCGGGAAACGCCGACATGTTCCATGCGAGGTCCCCCATCTGGGAGAACCAGTAGAGATCCAGGATTATGGCATCCGCCGGAATTCCCTTGTCCCGCATGGTCTGCACCATCGCCTCGGCCTCGGCGCGGTTGCGGTAGCCGTATTTCGATTGGATATAGCCGAGGGCCCACTTGGGGGGCAGGGGCTGTCTTCCGGTAAGCCAGGTGTAGCGCTCCAGTTGCTCGGGTACGTCCGCGCCAAGCATGAAAAAGTAAGAAAGCTCTCCGCCGTAGATATCGTAGCTGAAAACGCTCGAATTGAACTCACCCAGGTCCATGGTTGCCGGAATTGGAGACTCAAAATAGAGGGCGTAGCCCGAGGTCGTGGCGAGGAAGGGGATGTTTATGCCCATGGTCTCCAGCGGTCCCGAGTAGCCGTAGCTCGGCGTATTGTAAGTGCCGAAGCTGTAACCCCTGAGATCGATTCCGATACCCCGCTGGCCCGTCCCGTAGAAGTGAAGATCGCCAGGCAGCTCGAACATCACACGCCGTAGCGTGCCCGAGGCGATCAGGCCGCCGGAGGCCGGTTCGGCGAGGAGCTTGTTGCCACCGGTATCATAGTAGGCAACCCGCACGGGGTACTTGCTGATCACGGCCTCGAACGCTGAAGTGCTGAACTCAAGGGAGTCCCCGGTGTCTATCACATCGAAAGGCACCGAGGCCGATGGTCCGCGTATAACAGCAGGGGTCGAGTCCGCGAGACCGGCGCCACCCGGACGGAAGTCGAGGCGGACAATGTCAGGGGCATAGAGACTGAAGAGCAGGGTATCCCCGCCGGCTACGACCAGAAGGCCCGTATCGGTTACCTGATGGCTGGTATAGTCGCCGATCTGAGCGAAGCCCGCCGTGGGCACAGCAAGGCATACCAGGACGGCGAGCAGGATGAATGCGGCCAATCTTACGCGCTCAATATCCATAGCCTAACTCATAGCCTTTCGGTTCAGTGGACCAGCAGCGTCCTCTCATAAGCCTAACACCTGCGGGACCCCCGGGCAATCTGTCCGGGGACTGCCTGCGTTGGGGGGTATTACCACTGCATCGCGTCGAGGTGCTTCCTGAGCTGTGAGGCAGTCCTGAACTTCCTGAGAATCAGGGATCTCTTGAGACCGGAACAGATGTACTTGATTGCATCAGGCTGGCGTGAATAGTGCTTCGACCCGCCGATCGAATCATAGAGGATTCTCACCAGGTCGCAAACATCATCGCGGCGGTTCTCCGTTTTGGGGAAGTCCCAGTAGAACATATCCAGGATTTTAATATCAAACTCGAGGCCAAAGCGCCGGACAATGATATTCTCAGCATGGAGGTCACCGTGATACTCATTCTGCGCATGTATGGACTCCACGCCTTTGACGAGGACATGAAGGAGGTGGAGGGCTTCGAAGGGTTGCAGTCTTCGCCCGGGCCGGCCTTTGAGGAAATCCAGGAGCATCTCCCCGCCGACGTACTCAGACACCATGAAAGAGACCGGGATCCTCCTGAAGGTAAAGACCTCATCCGTATGGTACTGAAGCACTATCGGGCAGTTGCGGAGCTTATGCAGCCGCTGGGCATAGCGCTTGAGGGTCCGGTTGTTCGGATTCCGTTGAGGGTAGAAGATCTTGGCGGCCCGTTCGATCCCGGTTCGTATCTCCGTGACCCGGTAGACCTCGCCCTCCCAGCCTTCTCCAAGCTTGGAGAGTACCCGGTACTTCCTGACCAGAGTTTGTCCTGGAAACAGCCCAAACGATTCGATGGTAGGAGCTTTATGCTTCTTCATGGTATTCGTTCTTGATCTGGCTGACCGCGTTCTGTGTCCGTTAGATGGGGCAGCATGAGTGAGGACCTTCCCTCCCGCTCATTGTCAAAGAACCTGCGTGTGGGGTATGCAAAGTCTATGTCGTCCTCGGCGGCGAATTGCTCCAGGATATCCTCCCAGATTGCTTCCGACCGGATGCGGCGGCGCCGGGGCTCACAAAGGTGGCGTATGGTAAGCATGACCCCGCTTTCCTGCACGCTCGTATAGACCGTGGGTGTGAGGACGGAGTAGAAGATCATGAACTTCTTGGCGGCCGTCATAACCTTCTCGGCCGCAGCTTCGCTCAAGCTCTCAGAGTGTTTTGAGGCGATGCGCTGAAGGATGTCCTTTGCCCTTTTCCAGTTGCTTTCGAAGGTTACGAGCACGGGGATCTCGTTCCAGATATAGTCGAAGCCCTGGCCATAGTTGGCGAGGGGCTCGCTGAAGACCTTGCCGTTCGGGACGTGGATGATGCGCCCCGTGCTCTGATCGGCTCCCACCCAATTGCCGATTTCAAGAATCGTAAACTGGAACACCCTGAGATCGATGACATCTCCGGAGTGCTGACCTATCTGGATCCGGTCTCCCACCGCGAAAGGGCGCCGTAGAGCTATGAATACCCAACCGGCGAGATTAACTATGGGATCGCGGAGAGCTATAGCTATACCGGCTGAGAGCAGGCCGAAATAAGTGGACGCCTGCTGGAAGCCGCCGAACCACACCCTGGCGATGGCGATGGCACCTGTAAAGAAGATGATATAGCCGAACGTCTTTCTCAGGTTGTAACGGAGGCGCAGGTCCTTGACCCTGCGCCGGACGAGGGTCTGAATGATTGTATCCAGAACCCAGAGACCCACGGCTATCAGGATTGATGTGATGACTTTGCCCTGAAGCGCCGGGCTCAGTCCGAAAGTGTCCTGGAGCCACTGATTTATCACTTCCATTGCGACTACTCCTTCATCGTGCTCCAGAGTGTACCAGCAAAGTCCTGTGGCGCAACCTCAATCAAACAGCTCATTCGGCATTCACCAGGTGATCACGGACGAATTTCTCGGCGGCTGCTACCACCTGGTCCTTGAACTGGGCCGGGCTCATTGCTACCCAGACCGTGAAGTTGTAGAGCTCCTGGGTGTCGGCACTGAGCCACTTCCCGTTCATGGAAAGAAAAGTAAGCAGGGTGGTGATGGCGATCCGCTTATTTCCGTTCCGGAAGGGGCGGTTCTTTATCATCAGGTAGAACAGGATGGCGGCCTTGGAGACCAGCGTCGGATAAAGCGACTTGCCCGAGAATGTCTGGAACGGGGTCAGGACGCAGCTCTCGAGCAGGTTGGGGGCGCGCGTGGAAAAATCAGGTATGGGCTCCTCGAAGGAAAGATGCTCCTTGGCAAGCCTGAAGGCCGTGTATTCGACCTCTGATATGGTTATGGTCTTCACTATTCCCTGCCCAGCCGCT
>JAUVJV010000281.1 GCA_030592245.1 Candidatus Eiseniibacteriota bacterium | reverse complement strand
CAGGAAGTAGGTGCCGGGGGCGACATCCCTGCCCCACCGGTCCGTCCCATCCCAGGTCAGTCTGTTCCAGCCCGGAGGCTCGGCACTGTCCAGGAGATCTGCAATACATCGCCCTCCAGCATCGTAGATCGAAAGCGATACGCGCTCAGCCTCTGCAAGGTGATAGCGTATGAGGGTTGCCTGGCTGAAAGGATTGGGTGTGGCCTCAAGCAAAAGGGCGCCGCCGGCAGCCACTTGCTCTCCTCCGGCCCCGGCCGTGCTTCCCCGTTCGATTTCCGTAATGAACCAGGTCTTGCTCACGGATGTGATCTGGATATGCTCCTCATTTACCGCAGGGTAATAGACCGCATCGAAGGGCGTATGCAGCAAAAGATCGGGATCTCCCACGATATCATAGAAGAGATCATCCGAATCCAGGTCCAGAGCGCTTATGGTCGGTATGAAGCAGTGCCTGTCGTGAAGGGCGATGATATCTCCCGAAGGCGCCTCGAGGCTGTCCATGTCGGCCATCGAGGACCTCGTTCCGCCCGGGGCACTGTCATAGGGCTTGGTTCCCTCAGCATACACCACCATCTGATCGTCGGGAAATGGCCAGATGCGGTTAATCAGGCCGTCGAAGATTATGTGATTGGCGCTGTCGGGCACGGCCCAGACATTGCCTATGATGTCCACCAGGAGACTCTCGTATTCATAGAGGATGATCTGCTCACCCGGGGGAAAACCCTGATCCACCATATTGCCGCTCCCATTGGCAACAGCAACATTGCGGGTATTCACGGGATAGTTGCCGAGGGCAGCCACATCCGACATGAATTCACCGAGCAGCGGGTCCGGCTCCCCCGTGGAGCCCGGCGGGTCGGTAAGATAGTACGCGAGCAGCTGCCTGGGGGCCGGCCTTGCAAGAGCCTGAAGCATCGTGTCTGCGTCCGCCGATTCTATGGAGAAGAACTTGATCCAGTATTGTATCCCCAGCGGGATATTGGCGCCCTTGTGCGGGGCATCGAAAGAGATGAAGGTCCGGGCATTATGGTCAAGAGCGTTCTGTTCCATGTAGGCCAGCGTGTAGCGCCCAATGAGTCCTCCCATGCTTGCGCCTATAACCGCGATATCGGCGCCCGGCGGGATTGTGGCGTTTACTTGCTCGATGAGCTCCACCACCACGAATGAGTTGCGCTGCATGTAGTCGGTGGCGTCCGTAAAATCAAGGACCAGGGCGTCAAAGCCTCGCTCGCGGAGATCCTCAATCATGTTCTCCTGATTGAGATCATTATAGAGCACTTCCCAGTTCATGGTGTTGTCAAGATCGAAGCCCTCAATCACGATCACGGGATTCACGAGCGAGGTATGCCCGATGCCATAGTACACATAGGCCTGCCCGCTTGCATATTCGCTCTGGTAAGGAATTGTTGCCGTCACGAAAAGAGTATCGTGAGGACTCGGGGTGGCGAGCTGCAGCACATCGAAGAAGAACGCGCCATGAAGGGTGTTCCGCGCGCTGATGGTCTCGTTGCCGGAGGCTTCATCATCAAAGGCGACCCGGACCCTGACGGTCTTGCGCCCGGTGCTCGCGTATGAGACCTCGCGCCGGTCGCCAAGCCGGAGAGTCACGAAGCCCCGGCCGTCACCGAAGTCCACCTCAACCCCGGTGGGACTTTCCGGCAGGTTCGACCGGTACCAATCAGGGGAAAGCGTGAAGCGAACACTCCTGCCCCGGTATGTATGGTCCCTCAAGGCCGCAGCGGCAAACACCCGCTCTTCAAGCAGCACATCCTCGCCGGGATCCAGCGATCCTTCGCCCGGAGCCAGTGCCTGGCCCTCGAGAGCTCCGGGATGGATCCGGTTGTACTCAAAGTTGATAACCGAGATGGGAATCGCGCCGTCCCTGATTATCTCATCGGCGCTTTGAAACACTGTGGACAGGGCCGGCAGCGAGAGATCCAGTGAAGCCCGCCGCATCTCATGATACATCTGGCGCCAGCCGCTCAAGCTCGCAACGGCCGCCGCCGGGCTTCCGTCATAGCTTTCGATCCCCGAAAGCGGCAGCACCAGGTCATACAAGATGCCGGTAGGTACTTCGGTTTCTCCGAGTTCTTCCAGGACACGTTCGGCCATCACCATCCGATTGTCCGGCTGGCTTCCGGAAGCGGGACTGAAGCAGAATGCAAATAGCCCAAGTATGCAGATCAAAGAGACAGTTGTGGGTTTCATGACAGCCCCCTGATGGTGTGGTTTGAAGTGAATCTCCATCGGCATTATACCACAAATAGGCCGGCTATCAAAGGGGAAGTGTATGACTGAACCGCTGGGATGACCCCCCCTGGGATGACCGCCCCCTTCTGCCTGACTCACCGGAACGGTTGAAATGCCGGGTACCCGTGTTATAGAGTTCCACCGGGAGGCAAAGGCAAGTATGCACAGCAACAGACGGAGCCCTGACGACCTTGAGCAAACCTTGCGGCGCATTGACGGCCGCGGCTACAGGGCCTATAAGGATATCGAAGGCGTTTATGACTTTTCGCGCTTCACGCTTTTCATCGATCATGTCCAGGGCGATCCTTTCGCGGCCCCCAGCAGACTCAGAGCCCGGGTGACGCATGCCGAGGCCGAATTCCCCGCCAGTACCTACGGCAACAGGTCCAGGAAGACCGGGCTTGCCGATTTCCTGCTGCGCCTCTTCGCCCGGGAATGCGGTGCGGCGGATAGGCGCAGGGGTACGGGTAAGAGCGGCATGGTCGCCATCGACCGGCCGGGGCAGGAGATCCTGGAACGGACAGCGGTCATTGTGGATGACGAAGGGATCGAGGCGAGATTCGTAGTCGGCCTTCCTGCCCGTGGCAGGCGGTTCCTGAGCCGGGAAGCGATTCTGATCCTCATAAAGCTGGTGCCTGAGATCATCCGCAATACCCTGTTTCATGAATCAGTCAAGTCCGTCGGCGAGATCCTAAGCCAACACATAGAAACCAACGAGGACGCCGGCCACCTGAGGCAGTCTATTGTGAACGAGGGCATGGTCGCCTTCATACCCGACGGGGCCGTGCTCCCCAGGAGAAGCGGGGTCGATGACCGGCCGCTCCAGGAAGGCAATGTCGTCAAGTTCGAGTCTCCCCCATCGCTCCGGGTGAGCATCGACCTTCCCAACCGGGGCAAAGTCACCGGCATGGGCATCCCCGCAGGCGTCACCCTGGTGGTGGGCGGGGGATATCACGGCAAGTCGACTGTCCTCAATGCCATCGAGCGGGGAATCTACAATCATATCCCCGGTGACGGGCGTGAGCTGGTGGTCACCCACCCCGACGCGGTGAAGATAAGGGCTGAGGACGGCCGCCGGGTTGAGCGCGTCAATATATCCCCATTCATATCCAATCTTCCCTTCGGTACGGATACCCAGGCCTTCTCCACCGAGAACGCGAGCGGCTCAACATCCCAGGCGGCCAACATAATGGAAGCCCTGGAGGCCGGCGCAAAGCTCATCCTCACCGATGAAGACACGGCGGCAACCAACTTCATGATTCGCGACCACCGCATGCAAAAACTCATTTCCAAAGCCAAGGAACCCATCACGCCCTTCGTGGACAAGATCAGGCAGCTCCACTGCGACCTGGGGGTATCGACCATACTGGTGATGGGTGGAAGCGGTGACTACTTCGATGTAGCCGATCGCGTCATCGCCATGGAGAATTTCTCAGCCACCGACGTGACCGGCGAGGCCCGTTCGATCGCGGAGAAGTACTCTACCGAACGAGAGCGGGAGGGTGGCGAAGGCTTCGGCCGGTTCACGCCGCGGATTCCCCGCGCTGAGAGCCTGGACGCCAGCAAAGGCAGGCGAGAGGTCAAGATCTCCGGGCGAGGTCTCAAGACCATCCTCTTCGGAAGGCATGCCATTGATCTATCCAGCGTTGAGGGCCTGGTACATCCCAGCCAGGTGAACGCCATCGGTCAGGCCATCTATTATGCCCGTACCGAGTATATGGACGGCACGAGAACCCTGCCGGAGATCCTCAAGCTCGTGATGCGGGATCTCGCAGCCGAGGGAATCGACATCATCGATCGCCGGCCCATGGGAGATTACGCCATGTTCCGGGGCCTCGAGCTCGCCGCAGCCCTTAATCGTCTCCCCACTCTCGGGGTCAAATAGCAGCCTGGACCGGAATTCACAACAGCGGGGTCAGGTACCGATTTGTGAATTCACAAAT
>JAUVJV010000401.1 GCA_030592245.1 Candidatus Eiseniibacteriota bacterium | reverse complement strand
TTCCCCACCCTCCGGCGCGTCGGCATTGCAGACCCTGGCTGAGTGTACCTGCCAGGGGACAACGATGCGGTCCGGGTGAACCCCCTCACCTTCCCGCCCCTCGCCCTTCCGTCCCACGCCCTCTTCCACGACGGCCTTCGCACGCTCGAGCCACCGGTGCCTATCCGTATCAAATGAGGTGTCCCTGAAAACCGCTATGCCGTGGACAAGACCTGTTCCGCGGCGTGTTGATGAGGTGACATCACCTGAAGGAGGGTTCAACCTGCCGTCAAACTCCGGGTAGGTCAGCCAGGTGCGGCTGCATCTGGTCTCAAAGGTCGGCGCCACCACTCTCGGCAAGGCCCCGGTCACTCCTCTATGGCCTCGCCCTTCCTGGCGACCCTGTGCACTCCCTTGATCTTCAGCACTGCCGCGGAGAGGGCCTCGAGATCCTTCAGGTTCTTGACCTGGACGGTGATCGAACCGTGGACAGAGGTTCCGCGGCTTCTGAGCTCCGTCTTCAGGATGTTGACATCGTGGTCGGCGATCACCTTGGACAGATCCGCCAACAGTTTACTCCGGTCATCACAGACTAACATGAGCTCTACCGGGAAGGCCTCGCCGCGATCGGTGTCCCAGTCAACATCCATGAGGCGGTCCCGGTCCACATCGGACTTGAGCACATTGGTGCAATCCGCCCTGTGCACGGAGATCCCTCTCCCCTTGGTTACCAGGCCGACCACGTCATCGCCGGGAACCGGCTGGCAGCACTTGGCAAAGCGCATCATCACAGAGCCTATGCCCTGCACCTTAACCCCGGAAGGGCGCGGTTCGCGCGAGAGCGCCGGCTTGGGAAGGGGCGTCTTTACCTCGGAGGGGTACACCTTGTTGAAGACCCTCTCGCTCGAGATCTCACCGCAACCGACCGAGAAGAAGAGGTGCTCGGCGTCCTTCCTCCCGAAGGTCTGGGCCAGCTCGTCGAATTCCTTCTCTCCCGGCACCTGCTTGCGCGCCTTCTTGAAAAGCTTCTCCAGTATCTCCCGGCCCAGGCTCACGCTCTCGGCATAGCCCTTCACCTTGAGCCACCTCTTGATCTTGGACCTGGCGCCTGCGGTCTTGACGATCTTGAGCCAGTCCCTGCTGGGCTCGGTGCCGGCCTTGGTTAAGATCTCCACCGTGTCGGCGTTCTTGATCTCAGTGGTGAGCGAGACCATCTTGCCGTTTATGCGGGCACCGGCGCAGTGGTTGCCCACCTCGGTGTGGACCGCGTAGGCAAAGTCTATCGGTGTCGCGTCCAGGGGCAGGTTCTTCAAATCACCCTGCGGCGTAAATGCAAATATCTCATGATGATAGAGGTCTGCTTTAAGAGAAAACATGAACTCCTTGGGATCGGTCAGATCCCTGGACCACTCCAGAGTCTGCCGGAGCCAGGACAGCTGCCGGTCCAGCTCCTCGTCGGTCTTGCCGCCCTCCTTATACCGCCAGTGAGCCGCGATCCCGTCCTCGGCCGTCTTGTGCATCTCCCGGGTCCGGATCTGTATCTCCACCATCTCAGCCCGGGGTCCGATCACCGTGGTATGGAGCGAGCGGTACATGTTCTTCTTGGGAATGGCGATGAAATCCTTGATCCTGTCGATCACGGGTGAGAACCTCGAGTGGATGATGCCGAGGGCCTTATAACAGTCGGCCACATTCTCGGTGATCAGCCTGACCGCCAGGAGGTCGAAGATGTCCTCGATGGGTCTCTTCTGGGTCTTCATCTTCATATAGATGCTGTAGAAATGTTTGGCCCTTCCGGTCATCTCGGCCTCGACCCCGCTCTGCTTCAAGGCCTCGAGAAGCGGCCCCTTCAGCTCCTCAATGTATCTCTCCCGCTCTTCGCGGCTTAAGGCTACCTGCCTTGCGAGCAGGTCATAAGCCTCCGGATCGAGGTACTTCAAGGTCAGGTCCTCGAGCTCCCACTTGACCTTGGCGATACCCAGCCGGTGGGCGAACGGAGCGAAAACGTCGAGGGTCTCCCTGGATATTCGAATCCTATCTTCCTCGGGAAGGTACTGGAGAGTTCTCATATTGTGCAGCCGGTCCGCGAGCTTAATAAGGATCACCCTCACGTCCTCGGCCATGGAGAGAAGCATCTTCCGATACTTCTCCATCTGCTCCTGCTCGGGGCTCTCGAAGCTCATCTCGCTGATATTGGTGACGCCGTCGATGATCACCGCCATCTCTTCCCCGAATTCCTTCCTGATCTCGTCCAATCCGATCTGGGTGTCCTCGACGATATCGTGAAGCAGGCCCCCCGCAATTGCCACCGAGTCCAGGTGCAGCTCGGCGATGATCCGGGCGGTCTCGATGCAGTGCGTCACATAAGGAGCTCCGGAGCAGCGGAACTGCCCGTCATGGGCGCGGGCGCTGAAGTTGTAAGCCTTGGTTATGAGATCGATATCCGCACCCGGCCTCAGGCGTTCGATGTCGGCGATAAGACGCGACAGCTCATCGCTCTCGGCGGATGTCCCCTTCTCGTCCTCGTTGTCCTTGACTCTCATACCCTTATGAGCTCTCCTCAATGCTCTCCTGATGGCTGCCCGCTTTGCGGCGGGCTTGCTTCTCCTACCAGGCTGAACCTCAAAATCTGGCCGGCACCGGACCAGGCAGTAAGCCGAGTTCTGTCCCGACAGGCCGACGCCGACAGTCGAACCTGCGACGATGGTCATTAATCTAAGGATGTGAGTTGCCTCACACCTCAAGCGACCCAACCCGGGAATCATAACGAAGCGGGCAACTTCTCTTCCCCTATTTGGTCTTGCTCCAGGTGGGGTTTACCTATCCACCTCCGTCACCGGAAGTGATGGTGAGCTCTTACCTCGCCTTTTCACCCTTACCAGCCTGAGCTGGCGGTATATTTTCTGTGGCACTTTCCTTAGGATCGCTCCCACTGGGCGTTACCCAGCACCCTGCCCTATGGAGCTCGGACTTTCCTCGCGCGGGCTTA
>JAUVJV010000264.1 GCA_030592245.1 Candidatus Eiseniibacteriota bacterium | reverse complement strand
GAGAGGCCGGAACGAACGATGTCCACGATCACCCGGTAAGCGATTCTACACACGGAAACGTGAGCCTGCCAGAGCATTGTTGGTGAGGGCCGGGGGGCGGTTATCCGGGGATCGAGAGGTCAGAGAAGACTATGTACTCCGGCGGCACGGTCCCGGTGAGCCATATGCCGCTCTCGGAGTAGAAGAACTCAAATCCCGCTCCATGCATACGGTGGGCATCGACGGTAAGGATAGCCGGTTTTCCGTGCCGTCTCGCCACCACGGTTGCCGTGGAGATGTCGATCGAGAGGTGGACGAAACGGCGTCTCCGGCTCGTGATGCCGTATCGCTTGATGGAGTCCAGGGACCTGGTTGCAGTGCCGTGATAGAGAAGCGCAGGTGGCTCCTGAGCACGGAGATTCAGGTTTACATCGACGGTGTGACCGTAATTCGCCCTGACCCTCCTTCCATCCTCGCTCATGGAGTAGCGCGTCTTAGAGTCCTCGGCCACGATCCTCCGGAGCGATTCCAGGCTGAGCCCGACTCCATCTCTGCGTGCTGCCTCGAGCAGGCTCTCTACCTCGGCCCAGCCCTGGGCATCAAGCGTGAGTCCGATGGCACCGGGATTGTGACGCAGCACCAAACTTAAGAACCTGCTGAGTCTCACGAGATCACGTTCACTCATCCGGGCTCTCCTTGTCCCAGGGTGGCCTACCAGCCAAGGTAATGGCGCGTCTTCTCCGGGGCCTTGTCCCAGTTTCGGGATTCCTCTTCGAAGACCTCTTCGGGAGACCTGAATTCGAGAGGCAGGCCGATCCTGTCACAAAGCTCCAGGAGCTCGGCCCTTATCTTCCTGGCATCGGCTATGGAACCGACCGGCGAGGTGAAGGGCTTTCTTATCGTGCTTGAGTACCTGGCCTCGGGCACCCGTCCGGTCTCGAGATGATAGAAGAGCCACTTGGGAACATAGGGCTGGAACTGCTTGTTCTTCGCATAGATCCAGAGGATCAGGTGCTCGGTGGCCTGAAGCAGGGTATGCGCCAGGTTGTGGGACCTTCCCCGCTTCGACCAGAGCTCGAAGTTGTATATGAGGAAGTCGGTCACCTTCCGGCTGTGCCGCTTCATGAGCTTCTCTTGTTCCCGGTCGGGGAACATCAGCTTGGCCTTGAGGAGGCCCTTTATCCGGCCCCGGGTGTCGAAGAGAATCTTCGAGTTCTCCCGGTCCCAGCGCCTTACCTGCGACCAGTAGGCTGATGGGGATTTCTCCCTGAGGGCCTTATCGTAGGATCTCACCGGGGTGTCGAGCTCGATTCCCTTGTGGCGCAGCCCTCCGACCGCAATGTAGCGGTCGATCTCCCGGTACTTCTCATCCCGGACATAGACGATGAGATCGAGATCCGAGAAGTCATCACTGTGACCGCGCCCCACTCCACCCGTGGCCAGGATGCCGACCACGCCCGGGATTCCGGCGATCTTCCCGGATATGATCTTACTGGCCTTGAGGAACTCGCCGTAGCGGTCCTTGCTCCGGTAGATTGACTGTCGCATGCCTCTCCCTTTCACACCAGAAAGCTCAAACCACCTATGCCAGAGAGCTTAAACCATCCATGCCAGAATGCATAAACCATCTGTGCCGAAAAGCCTGGACCATCCATGCCGGAGAGCTTAAACCATGCCGGCAGAAGTTGGAAGCCAACAATTAAGCTCCGACCCCCACCCTTCTTGAGTCAAGGAAGACGGGGGTCAGAGCTTGAGTATTGAGTCAGGCGCAGTGAAGCCCGACAGATGCTCTTTAGCTGCCGACGACACAAACCTTGCTGCCGCAGACCTTGGCGCCGGGGCAGCCCGTGGCCTTGGTGGTGGCCGCATCTGCCCTGCAACTGCCGTCGCATTCGCCCACGCAGGTGCATGCCGCCTTCTCAGGACAGGAGCCGTCACACTCACCCTTGCATGTGCAGGCCCCCTTCTCACCGGTACATGAGGGGCAGTGGCCCTTGCAGGAGGCATCGCATTTGGATATGGCGGACGGGCAGGCGCTCTTGCTCGGACAGCCATCGCACTTGCCGGCCGACTTGAAGGTCGCCGGGTTGGCGGCGGCGGCAAGTCCGGCCTTTATGATAAGCTCTGCGGGAATGACCTCATAGGTCTCGCCTTCATATATGAGATTCTGGCAGCTACCCTTCCCACCCAGGGCCTGCTTGCAAAAACCCTCGCAGGGACTGCTTGCTATCTCGGCCTGGAGCCAGTAGTCGAGGCCGCGTCCGGCAATCAGGATACGATTGGCGCGCTCGGGATCCTCCATGCACTCCTCAGGGGTGAAGTCGGTCTTCAGCAGGGTGACTTCTATCCCGGAAACTTCAAGCTCCTCTGCCAGCTTCGCCCTGGCAGTCTCAACAGCCATCCGCGTGGCGTCGCTGCTGCAGCAGACATTACCGTCCTCATCGATCATGCGCTGCCACTCGAGGGCCAGCATCTTAGGGGCTCCGGCAACCTCGACGGATTTCGCCTCTGGAGCCTTGACCTCGACTTCGTCTTTCTCACCACCACACCCGAACAGGGCGACGCTGAGGGCCAGGAGCAGGAGGATCATGAGCTTCTTCATATTGTTCTTCTCCTTTGCGGTCTTATGTGCTTGCAGGCGGAGTCTCCACCCATATCAATATGGTAATTATAATAGTATCCAATCCGGAATTCAAGCACATTGGGCTGGGATTCAGTCAAAGAGGCCCCCGGAGATGTCCCCGGGATCGAGGATGCCGAGCTCCCGTGTTGGCCTCGGCCGCGGCCTGCTTCAAGAGCACATAGGCTTTGACCAGGTCGGGACTCGCATGAATTCCGCTTACTAAGTCACTTGCTCTTCTTGAACTCGGGGGGCTCTTTTCCGATCTCGGTGAGCCTGCGGCGGGCGCTTCCTATCCCGACATTGGGCCGGACCTTCTTGGGACAAACGCGCATGCAGTTGGTGTGAAACTCGCATCCCCACCAGCCGGTTGCGGAGTTGGCAGGAAGCAGGCGGGAGTCGTCCGCGGCCTCGCGGGTATCGATATGGAATCTGTAGAGTTTGGCGAGCGCGGCGGGTCCCAGGTACTCCCCAGCCCGGGAATTGACCGGGCAGGCTCCCACGCATGCCCCGCAGAGAATGCAGTTGGTGTATTCCTCGAGCTCCCTCACCGCCCCGGCTTCCATCCGGAATTCCCGCTCGGGTAACTCGCCCGCGGGCTTTAAGACCGGCTCCACCGCGCGGTAAAAACAGAAGAACTTCTCCATATCCACAACCAGGTCCTTGAGCACCTTGTGATGCGGAAGCGGCTCGATGAGGATCTCCTCGGCCGGATTCCACTCCTCGCCGCCCTCCAGGCCGCCTTCGATGGCGGGATAGGGCTTGAGCTCGACCGAGTCGCTTCCGTCCAGGAGCCGGGCGACCTGCGTACGGCAGGCAAGCCGCGGTACCTTGTTTATGAGCATGGCGCAACTGCCGCAGATGGCGCCGCGGCAGGCGTAGCGGAAGGCCAAGGAGTCATCGTGCGAGTTTTGGATCACGAAGAGCGCGTCGAGCACGGTCATCCCGGCCTCGGGCGCGATGTCGAAGGTGTCATAACCCTCGCGTCCGGTCTCAGGATCGTATCTCTTAACCTTCACCTTCATCAGTATCTGCGCTCCACGGTATAGGCGTTCCTTAGTATGTGCGCTCCTTCACCGGGAACTTGCCCAGAGTAACGGGTGCATACTCGAGCACGGTCTCTCCGTCCCGGAGGTAGGCCATTGTATGAACCAGGAAGTTCTCATCATCCCGGGTGGTGTAATCGCTCCGGGCATGAGCGCCCCGGCTCTCGCGCCGCTTGAGCGCTCCCAGGGCGAGAGTGCCTGCGATATCCAGCATGCCCTCGAGCTCGAGCGCGTATATGAGAGCGTAATTGAAAACGTGGCCCTTATTGTCAATATAGATGTCCGGCAGGCGCCTTTTTAAGTTCATTACCGTGGCCAGGCCTTCCTTCATCGACTCCTCCTCGCGGAAGACGCCGAAGTGGTTGAACATGGCGCTCCTCAGTTCCTCCCGGATTCCCATCATGTGCTCGCCCTTGTTGCGGCCGATCAGGCTGTCGATGCGCTCTCTGTCCCTCGCCAGGGCCGCCTCTGTGGCCTTCATATCCGGGGACTTCAGATCGCCAAGGGTCGCGGCAATGGCCGCGCCCGAGAGCTTGCCGAAGACCACGGTCTCGAGGAGCGAGTTACCTCCCAACCGGTTCGCCCCGTGCACGCTGACGCAGGCGCACTCCCCCGCCGCGTAGAGACCGGGCATGGGAGTGGAACCGTCGGCGCTCGAGGCCACACCGCCCATGGAATAGTGCTGGCCGGG
>JAUVJV010000193.1 GCA_030592245.1 Candidatus Eiseniibacteriota bacterium | reverse complement strand
TGACGCAGTCCAGGGCATACTCGAAAAACACGATCGGCTCGGTGTAGGTGTAGGCGATCGTGGGAGCTTCGAATTGCTTTGCGGCCTCCACAATCTTGGCGGGCTTGAGCTCATAGGCATCGACATTCTCAGGATGCTCCTGGGAAATCTCCCAGTTTTGGCAGAACTTGCAGTCCAGGTTGCAGCCCACCGTGGCGATCGAGAAGGCCGTGGTACCGGGCAGGAAATGAAATAGAGGCTTCTTCTCGATGGGGTCGACGTGATAAGTACAGGCCCTGCCGTAGACGGTGGAGTAGTACTTCCCCTCCCGGTTGCGCCGGACCCGGCAAAAACCCTTCCCCCCGTCGGCGACCACGCACCTGCGGGGGCAGACCTGACAGCGCACCCGGTTGCCATCGAGCTTCTCGTAGTACCGGGCCTCGACCTCATAGGGGTTATCCTTTGCCAGCGTCCGGCCGGCCATCATCCCTGAAGCGACTACCCCACAACCACCGGTACATACGGTCTTGATGAACTCGCGCCTGTGCATGCGGCTCCCTCCCGTATCACTCAACCGCGCTACTTGGAAGCTAAAGGCGCCCGGCGGAAAAGTCAACCCAGGCAAGAAAAAGATTGCGCCTCCACCGCGGGGACAAGCGAAGGCACAATCCGGAGAGAAGGCTACCGTCTTTTCATCAGGACTCTATGCATCCTCCTCTTCTTCATCATTCTTCTTATCTTATCTATCGCTCTCTTTTCTATCTGTCTGATCCTCTCTCTCGTGATGCCCACCATCTTACCGGTCTCAGCCAGCGAACGGAGGTTACCGTCCTCCAGCCCGAACCTGTATGAGAGAATGCGCCGCTCCCGCTCGGAGAGCCTGGCCAGAAGATCATCTAGCTTGTCGCAATCGATCCGCTCGAAGGCCAGGTCATCGGGAGCCACCTGGGCCCCATCGGACAGGACATCATGGAGACAGACTTCGCAGTCCGCGGAGCACGGCGAGTCAAGAGACACCGTGGAGGCCGCTTTGGTTACCTGGGCATAACGGACCGACGAAAGCCCGAGCTTTGAGCACACCTCGGCCTCAACGGGCTCCTCCCCTTCAGACTTCTGGATACACTCTTCGGTAGCCTTGACCTTGCGGAGGATCTCAATCACGTTGGCCGGAAGCCTCACAGTCCTGCTGTCGGTGGCCAGCGTCTTGGTGATGGCCTGTCGTATCCACTTGGAGGCGTATGTGCTGAACCTGAAGCCCTTCTCGTACTTGAAACGGTCTACGGCCTTGATCAGCCCCAGATTGCCCTCACCGATAAGATCGGCAAGGGGCAAACCCATACCCTGGTACCTCCTGGCTATGGATATCACGAGCCGCAGGTTAGCCAGCACCATGCGTTCCTTGGCCACCGAATCACCCTTGCGTACGCGCCTGGCGAGGTCCTGCTCGTCCTTCTTGGTAAGCAGAGGAATCTGGCTGATGGCCTTTAGGTATGCTGACAAACCCTCGGAGGTACTCGCCGACTTCCTCTGCCGCAGCCGTGGAGTCGTTACGTCGCGCCGGTCAACATAGTGGGCGAAGGCTGATTCGAAACGACCTTCCTCAACAAGACCCTGGCGTTGCATTGGCTCCACCCGATTCCTTGGGTTCCGCCCCTTTCACCCCGGCCCACCGTTGTGCTGGCCGAGGGACGAGGGGCCTGCTTCAACCACTAGATTGTTCTTGCATGTTCTGTGCCGAAAGCAAGGAGAAGTGCGTCAAAAAACCCATCGTGTAACTCCTGTATTATCAATCACTTATTGAGGCACGGGAGAACAGGTTTCCTATCGGAGGAACATACGAATGGCCTGAAACGTGAACCAAGTTCACGCCGAACTGGGCTGCAGTTACAAGTTCATTAAAACTAAAGGACTTAGGCGGGAAGGAAGGTTACACGGCGAACGTGAAGACGATTTACACTTCGATGTGATATCGCTGGATCTTGTTCAGCAAACCGCGCCTGCTAAGACCGAGGCTCTTCGCGGCCCTGGTCTTGTTGCCGGCGAATCTCCTGATCGCATCCTTGATCATCTGCTTCTCAACCTGCTGGACGGCGTCCGCCATGGGCTTGCGGGTGTCCGTGGCGACAACACTGGCCCACTCGTTCAGGTCTTCGGAGAACAGGTCGGGGGTGACCAAGCCGCCTACTTCCGAGAAGGTCACGGCCCGTTCGATCTCGTGCTCTAACTGGCGGACATTGCCCTGCCAGGAATAGCTGACGAGCAGGTCCATCGCGGGCGCCGAGAACCCAACCACCGACTTCTCCAGCCGCTTGCTGCAGAGCGCGAGGAAGTGCTCGGCAAGCAGTGGTATATCATCGCGCCTCTCCCTCAAAGGAGGAAGCCTCAGCGATATTACCTTCAACCTGTAATAGAGGTCCTCGAGGAAGTGGCCCGACTCGACTTCCTGCGCGAGGTCACGGTTGGTGGCACACAAAAGCCTGAAGTCGACCTTCCTGGAGATGGTCGATCCGACCGGCTTGAACTCCCTCTTATCGACAACCTGAAGCAGCCTCTCCTGGAACTTTCTCGAGGTCTTGTCTATCTCGTCCAGGAAGACGGTCCCGCCGTCGGCCGCCTCGAAAAGTCCTGTCTTGTCGGTCCTGGCATCGGTGAAGGCGCCCTTCACGTGCCCGAAGAGCTCGCTCTCGAGGATCTCGTTGGAGAGCGCGGAACAGTCTATCGTGACGAATGGCCTTCCAGAGCGGTTTCCGCTCGAGTGGATGGCCCTGGCCAGCATCTCCTTGCCGGTACCTGTTTCTCCCTCAACGAGCACGGTCGTCGAGGCGCTGCACAGGAACCTCACGGTCTCGAGGATCTCCAGCATCTTCCTGTTCTGCGTGATGATGCCTTTGACCGGACTGGTCTTATCCAGCCGCGCTCTCAAGAATCTGGTTTCCTCCATGTACTTATCAAGCCGGGCCTCGGAGAGCACGCTCTTGGCGATGCCCACGAGAGCGATCACAAACTCAACATCGTCCTTATTGAAGAAGGTACCCTTGCGCTTGCAATCCAGATAGACGCAGCCCGTGCCACCGCCACTCACCGAGAGCGGCACGCACAGCGCAGCGCCGTCAGGAACCTCTGCCTCGCCGTTTCCACTCAACCGCCCGTCCTTGCTCACATTGGTACTCACCAGCGGCTTGCCGGTGGAATCCGCAATCATCAGCATCTCTGAAACCGCACAGGTGATCTGGCCGACTCCGGCCGAGTCTATGCCACGCAGAGCAATAGGCTTGAGGCTGCCATTATGGCTCAACAGCATCAACCCCCGGTCAGCCGCGGACCTCTCGACGCAAGCATCGAGTATGATCTCCAGTTTCTTCGCCTGGCCGCGGGCAGTGAGAATACGTCCGACTATCGCGTTGAAACCGGCCAGACCGTTGGGCTCACTGACAGAAAGAGAAGACACTTGTTCATCAGCCTCCCGCTCTATTTTATCAATCTTCTCGCGAACATCCGTGGGAACCTCTTCCCCGAATATCCCGATTACCTTACCCAGCAATCCGTGACATACCTCTACGTTGCCCTTCATTGCGGCAATCCGCCCGAGCCACAGGGCCGACAGCCCGGCCTCGTAGTTCATCCCGAGATCCTCGAAAATGCCAAGCGCGTCAGACAGGTAGTCACGCGCCTCGGCGCAGGACGATGGCTGGGATGAAAGCAGCTCTCCGGCGGCCAGATAAGCTACGGCCAGGTCCTTCCGGTCTCCGAGTCCTGCAAGCATCTCGATGGCCCGGGAGAAGCTCGCCCGGGACCGTTCCCACTCGCCGTGATGAAACTCGGCACAGGCCTTGGATCTCAGGGAACAAGCCTGCTCGAAAATATGCTTGTTCTCCGTCGCTACCCGCAGGGCTTCACCGGCCAGCTCGATCCCGGCCTCGTAATTGCCGCATCTGACCTCAACATCCGCCAGCCTGCGCTTGGCCTCCGCCACAATGTCGCCGCGGGGGGCAATTTCCACAGCAATCGCAAGCGCTTCCCTGTAACAGCGGCGTGCGGAGTCAACCCTGTCGCACGCGAAGTGCAGGTCTCCGAGGTACTCAAGACTCAAAGCCGAATTACGGGCATCGCCGTGATCCGAGCTCTGTTTGAGCGCCCTTACATAGTACTCCTCGGCCTTTTCGAAATCACGGTAGGTAAGATAGTAGTGTCCGAGGGCAAGGTAAGTCGCCACGACATCCCAGGTATTTCCTATGCGCGTCAGCGTGTCAGCCGAATCGGTCCAGCACCTGTGCGCCTTCTTCATGAAGCCGAGCTTGGAATAGATTATCCCCAAGTTAGTAAGCCGCAGGCCTTTCTCAAGATGCTGCCCGATCTCTTCGGCGATCTTGAGCGCTTCCTCCAGATACACGCGGGACTCGCTCCAGCGGCCCAGATTCTTGCAATCCAAACCCAGGTTGTTGACACATACGCCGGTAAGGTCCTTATCCTTTGTCATCCTCGCAGCGGAAAGCGCGGCTCTGTGGAGGTCGAACGCCTCCTCATACTCTCCCTTCCTGAAGGCGATACCTCCGAGCCTATTGTAGGTTCGGGCGATTTCACTTCCACGGTCATCGCCCAGCAGGATATCAAGCCCCGACTCAAGGTCGGCCTGAGAGAGGTCATACTCGCCGCGCTTGAAGTGCACCCAACCCCGCTCGCAGATAATGCGTGAGAGCTCGACGGGGTCCTCTCCGTCGGAGACCAGCACAAACCCCTTGTCCAGGAGTTCCAGGGCGTGGTCACACTTCCCGATCTTCATGTAGCAGGTGGCGAGTCTTCTTAGGAGTGATGCGCGCCTGGGCTTGTCCGTAAAGCCTGTGAGCGCGAGAAGCTTGTTGAAATACTCTATGGCAGTGGTGAATTCACCGGTGGCGAGACAGAAGTTACCGAGGTCCTCAAGAGAGGTACCTATACCCGGACCCCTGCGTCCCTGTCCATCCTTGTCTGTAGGGCCACTGCCGTGTAGCTTGTCCATATCACCCTTTCCCCGCAAGCTTAAAGGGTGAGACAAATACCGCTGCCAAATTTACCTTTGCTTGCGCGTCCTCGGTGAGGCAGCAGACAGCCTCTTCGACATATTGTCTTGTACTTCCCTCTGCGCTTGCCTGATGATCACAATCCTCCCCAGGAAAGGAATGTCAATAATCAACGGTTGGGGAGCGCTGAGCAGCTGGACCTGGCCGACTCCGTCGTTCGCCTTGATACCTTCGACGATATCGGGGTCCCCGGCAAAATGTCGTGGCCCCGCCATGACACTTACGCTCAGCAGTAAGACAAGAAGCAGAGCGAACGGGATAGACCACTTAGCCTTCAACATATCCCGCCTCCTGTGTTAACCCTCATATTCTACTATAAACAAATATGCCAGGATTGTCAATCCTCTTCTGATAGAGATC
>JAUVJV010000010.1 GCA_030592245.1 Candidatus Eiseniibacteriota bacterium | reverse complement strand
GCCCGCCCGTGTACTGGAACCTGGTCTGGAAGTCAAGGGACTCGAAGGCGAGATCGTGGGGATCATTGATGACTGTAAGGTCTAAGTCGAGAAAGCGGGCCGGGTTGATCCTCAGGTGGTTCCTCAGGGCCGACCACGGGGTGCTCATGCCCTTCTCCCTGTAAAGGAAGTTATAAGTTGTGCTCGTTACCAGGCTCATGGGGTTGTTCACCTTCCTCACCTCGCCGCCGATGGAGACCTTGGCCTGGAAGCGGTTCTCGATCGCCAGGTTCAAGACGCTGGACTTACCGACCTCCCCGGATATGCCCGGCAAACTGTAGAACTGGCCCTGGTATTTGGAGAAGTCCGGACGGTAGCTGAAACTCGCCCGCGGAGTCATGACGTGCCTGATGGCGCGCAAGGGGCCAAGCCTGGGAAAGAAGGTCCTGAAGACCGACGCGTTTGATGAGAACCCTCCCCAGTACATAAACCGCACGGGGAACCTGTTACCCTCCTTATCATCATCGTAAACCGCGAGCGAAAGCGTAGCTGACGGATCCAGGTTAAGCCAACCGAAGGGCAGGAACTTGGCGACGAGAGCGGTGGTATTGCCAACGGCGGAGTTGGTCCACATGCCCCCCTTACAACCGCTGCACCACCGGCCTGCATCCTTGCGAAGGCTGGTCAGGACCGTGTTGGACCTGATGCTCTGGGACCGGCCGTAAAACCTGAAGTCAGAGTTCACGTTGGCGGTCAGGCTGGCCTGCTGCTGCTCCTGTTCGTCGTCGGCCGTCTTGTTCAGGGTACTCGACCCGTTCAGGCGGCCCGACAGATAAGTGCCGCGGTGCACGCTCGCATCCGAGGAGGCCGGAGCCAGCGTTATCTTGTTCAAGAGCATGCCCAGCCTCGGCAGGCTCTGGGTCACACGCTCCGTGTCGAGGTTCTCCCGCCTCTCGGCGGCGACGGTCATGCTCATGCTCTCCCACTTGGTCGAGTAGGAGACGTCGGATTCGAGCTGCCTCCTGAGCTGTTTTTCAAGATTGTCGCTCGTGTCCTGCCGGTATTCCTCATCGCTTACGAAGTCGGCATGGACTATCAGCTTCCCCTCCTGTCCGACCTGCTGGGTGTGCCTGCCCTCGAAATCCCATCTCTGGTCCCCGGTGTCGATCTCCTTGGTGAAGGAGCCGTCAAACGTGCCGGAGAGCAGGTAGCGCTTCCGGTACCTGGTCTGCATATTGACGATCCAGCGGTAGTTCTCATAGTAGTCGCCCCAGAGGCTCCCGTCGAAGTAGTCGCTGGGAGCCCAGTAATAGCCGAGGTTACGGACGAACCTGCCCTTGTTCTGGTCGAACCCAAGCTCGACCCGCGGGATCAGAATGCCGGAGTGCCTGCCGCGCTTGATGGGGAACATGAAGTATGGAAGCACGAAGACCGGCATGCCTCTTACCCGCAGGATCACCGGACGGGCAATTACCTTATCGTCGACAATCACCTTCATCTGGGAGCTGGTAAAGCTGTAATGCGGATCGAGATGATTGCATGTCGTGTAGGTGCCCCCGCCGACATTGAGCGATCTCTCCCCGGTCTTGCGGATAAGATCGCCCGTATAGAGGCCGCCCTCGTATGCGGTCCGTCCCGTCTCCACCGAACCCCGCCTGGTCTTCAAATTGTAGGTCATCGTGGTGCCGGTTATCTTGTCCCTGCCTTCCCAGAGAATCGGCCTTTCAGAGGCAAACAGGCTGTGGGTCCTGGCATTGTACTCTATGGACTCCGAATTGAGCTTCATGCCGGCATACTCGATGCTCGCCCCTCCCTTGAGATACATCATCGCGCTGACCACATCATAGAGCAGGTTGTCCGAGTGATAGGTGACCTGCTCGCCCTCGCCCACCTCGGACTCCAGCCTGTAGATGCCTTTAACCCCGCCGATCACATTGGCGCTCCTGGCCTCTCCTCCCTCGAAGGTCACGATGATGGTCTCGCCCGTGACCTCGTTCATCCGGGACTCACTTGCAGAACCGCCCCCGGCGGAATCGGCGGCCGCAGAATCGAAACCTGTGGTGTCGATGCCGGTAATGCCGGGACCGGTAGTGTCGGCACCGGTGGGATAAAACACCGCACGGGCGTCCCCGGTTATGATCATCTCCGCGAGCTCGCCATCTTCGAAGGCGAGCTCGATCGTCTGGCCGGTCAGCTCCGACTTCTCCTCGTCCGGAGGATGATAGACACTGTGGGCCATGCCCGAGACCAGCACCCCGGATATCTCTCCCTGGTCCGTGAAAATCGTGATGGTCTCCCCGGAGAGTGAGCTCCTGCCCTCGATCAGGCTGGGCCCGTCCATCAGGACGGCCTGGTTTTCCGCATCCGCGAATACCGCCCGGCCGGCAGCGCCTTCGGTCTCACCCCGGAGGATCTTCACGTTCCCGATGGCAATTGCCTGTCTTTCTTCCGCGTAGAGCTCCATCGAATCGGACTCCACCGACAGGGCCTCACGGCCCTCCTCGGGAGTGATTTCCAGCCGCGGGTTGATGCGGGCGATCCCGAAGCCATTTGTGTTATCATAGGTAATCTCACCGCACCTCAGGACCGAACCCTGCCCCGTATCCTCCACGTACACATCCCCCCAGGCCTCGATGAAACCGGTCGCGCGAAAGTAGATCGCCTTTTCGGCACGAATCACCCTGGTCCCCCCGGTGTAGATGATGTGGCCTTCAACTTCGAGAACCCCGGCATCCAGGTCGTAAATTCCCCGGTCGGCTACCAGGGTAGCGTTGGAGTCGCTGGCTTCGATGCCGTACGGAAAGGACACGGTGCGCTCAAGCCTCAGGTACTCGCAGCGTTCGCCGCTCACCTCGATATCGCCGTCGGTTATCCTGACATTGCGGATCAGCCTGAGCCGCTCACGGCCCTTCTCGTAGAAACCGGTATCCGCGAGCGCGATGGTCTGACCATGGACGATCCTGACATTGCCTTCCAGGACGAGGATCTCCTCACCACCAGCCCGGCTTCCGAAGAGCTTGTCGGCGGAGATATCGAACTCATCCTGGCAGTACGCGTCCGCGGCGAGAAACAGGGTAACATGGAACAGAACAGCACTAAGACCGGCGAGGACAAGAAGTGGCAGGTGAATCTTCATGCTAATGCGGCCTGTCATCATGGCGCTTTTTCGGCATCCGTGGGGTGATGCTAATGAGAAAAGACCTCAAACGATAGTTTTCTCATCCGTGGGATCGAAAAAGTGAACCCTTCGCATGTCCATAACAAGCTGTATCTCGGTTTCCGGCTTGATCTCCCGCCTGGTTATCAGCCTGGCCACCAGGGGCGTCTTGCCGGTAGTAATATAAACGACGGTCTCATTGCCCATGGGTTCCACCACTTCCACCGTGGCCTTGAAGGATGCGCTCTCACCGGCAAAATCGTCCGAGGCCTCGTCGTGAATAGCCTCAGGCCTCACACCGAAGGTGATCTGCTTGCCCACGTGCGGCCGCAGCATGTTTTCCATCCGGCTGGGCAGCTTTGCCTTGAAAGTGCCCTCATCCACATAGAGGCCGCCATCATCCTTCAAAGTGGCATCTATGAAGTTCATGGCCGGGCTTCCGATGAAGCCGGCGACAAACTTATTGACCGGCGAGTCATAAAGAGTCATCGGGTCGGCCACCTGCTGGATCAGGCCGTCCTTTAAGACCACGATGCGGTCGCCCATGGTCATGGCCTCGACCTGGTCGTGAGTCACGTAAAGCATGGTGGCTTTGAGCTTGCTGTGGAGCTTGGAGATTTCGGTTCTCATCTGGACCCTGAGCTTGGCGTCAAGGTTGCTCAGGGGCTCGTCGAAGAGAAAAACCTTGGGCTTCCTCACGATGGCCCGTCCCACGGCAACCCTCTGGCGCTGTCCGCCGGAGAGAGCTTTGGGCTTCCGGTCCAGGAGTTCCTGGATGCCCAGGATCTGGGCGGCGTCCTCCACCCTCTGCTTGATCTCATCCTTGGGATACTTGCGCAGTTTGAGACCAAAGGCCATGTTGTCGAACACGCTCATGTGAGGATAGAGAGCATAGTTCTGAAAGACCATCGCTATGTCTCTGTCCTTCGGCGCGACATCGTTCACGACCCTGCCGTCTATGGAGATCGTGCCGGAGCTGGCCTCTTCAAGGCCTGCGATCATCCTCAGGAAAGTCGACTTGCCGCACCCGGATGGTCCAACCAACACCACGAACTCACGGTCGGCAACCTCGATGGACGCCTCATCCACCGCAACAACATCACCATCAAAAACCTTTGACACTTTCTCCAAAACAACTTGAGCCATATTCTACCTCCAAGCAAGTTGAGTATAGTTTTGCGCAAAGACAGTGTCAAGTTGATATTAGCAGACCGCCACCCGCGCGGGCCCGTAGGCGAAATCCTCCAGGGCCTCACCGATCATGTAGAGCGACCCGCAGATCAGCATGGTACCGTCGCGGCCGCACTCCCGGCGGGCAAGCTCAAGCGCCCGGGGTACCGACGCTATGGCCTTCGCCTTAAGGCCCAGCTCGCCGGCGGCTTCCTTGAGCCTCAATACAGGCAGGGCGCGCGGGGAAGCCGGCTTTGTGAAAACGAAACCACCGGAAACCCTCGAGAGGGCCTTCAGCATCTTCCCATAGTCCTTATCCCTGAGCGCCCCGAAGACCGTGACATCAGTCTTGATGCCGATCTCTCTCATGGTCTTCGCCAGCGCCCGGGCCCCCGCGGCATTGTGCGCCGCGTCAAGGATGACCAGGGGGCGCCGGGAGAGCACGTGAAGGCGTCCCGGCCAGAAGGCCCTTAAGAGGCCTTCACGGATTGCGTCCGTCGGCACGGGAAAGCCCTGCTCGCTCAAGACATCGACCGTAAGGAGAGCGGTGGCGGCATTGGCCACCTGGTGAAGTCCCGGAGAGGATATCTCAAACGTCTGCCTGCCGTGAAGCCCCGTGTATTCAAAGACCGACCCGTCGAGGCTACTCTCAAGGACCCTGAAACGGGCGTCGCAGCCGACCTCGCGAACCGCGCACCCGCGCGACCGGGCGATCCTTCTTATGGTCCTGGAAGCCTGGGCCGGGAGCATGCCGCATACGACCGGGACGGTGCGTTTCACAATCCCGGCCTTCTCGCCGGCGATCTTAGAGAGCGTTCTGCCGAGATACCGGGTGTGATCATAATCGATCGAGGTGACACAGCTCACCATGGGACTCAAGACATTGGTTGAATCCAGCCTTCCCCCCATGCCCACCTCCACGACCGCCGTTTCCACCTTCTTGCGCACGAAGTGTTCGAAGGCCAGAACCGTGGTGGCCTCAAAATAGCTCGCCCCGGTCTCACGGATAGCGGGCCCAAGACGGGCGATGAGGCGCCTCAGGTCGCTGCGGGTAATGGATCTACCGCCCGTCCTGATCCTCTCCCTGTAGTCGACGAGGTGGGGCGAAGTGAAGAGTCCCGTCACATGGCCGGCGTGATGAAAGATGGAATTAAGAAAACAGGCAACCGAGCCCTTCCCATTGGTGCCCGCGATGTGGACGCTCCTGAAACCAAGATGCGGATCGCCAACCGCGGAGAGAAGAGCGAGAGTCCGCTCGAGCCCGAGCTTGATGCCGGATTTCTCGAGATTGAAGAGGAACTCCAGTGAAGCCTGGTAGGAAAGCCTGGTCATTCACGGTTCCCGGACGCCGGCCCGTTCGCTCCCCTGTCTGCCCTTACTTCTATATGGGGTGGAGTCTTGAGAATCGCCGGCTTCTGCTTCTCCTCGACCTGTTTCTCGATGTCGCCGAAGAAGTCGAAAACATCGACCAGGGTCTTCTTCATCTTGGTACGGGGGACCACCATGTCCACCATACCGTGGTCAAAGAGGAACTCCGACCGCTGGAATCCCTCGGGCAGCTCCTGGTTTATGGTCTGCTCGATCACCCTCGGGCCCGCAAAGCCCACCAGAGCTCCTGGCTCGGCGATGATTATGTCTCCCAGCATGGCGAAACTCGCCGTGACGCCGCCGGTGGTCGGATGGGTCATGATCGAGATATAAAGCAGGCCCTCGTCGGCGTACCTGGCCAGCCAGGCGCTGGTCTTGGCCAGCTGCATCAGGGAGAGAATCCCTTCCTGCATGCGGGCCCCGCCCGAACTCGAGACTATGACCAGGAATCGGCGCTGCTCGAGGGCGGCCTTGGTGGCCCGGGCCACCTTCTCACCGACCGCCGATGCCATGCTGCCGCCCATGAACTTGAAATCCAGGACGGCGACGCAGGCGGGGTGCTCACCGATATCACAGGTACCGGTCACCACGGCCTCGCTCAAGCCCGTCTTCTTCATGGCGCTCTTGAGGCGGTCGGTGTACTTCTTCGAGTCACGGAAGTTCAAGGGATCCACGGACCGGATCGTAGAGTCCATCTCGGTGAATGAGCCGGGATCGGCCAGCATCGAGATGTACTCGCGGGCGCTGACCATGAAGTGATACCCGCACTTGATGCACGTCCAGTTGTTCCGGTGGATGACGCGCTCATAGATGATCTCACCGCAGCCGTCGCACTTGCGCCAGAGCCCATCGGGCATGTCCCGCTTATCATTGCGAGAGAGGCCTCGCTCTATTTTCCTGAACCAGTTCATGTCTTTCCCTTGCCCGGGGCCGTCGCCCGGATACCTTAGTGGATGGCCCTGGCGATTTCCAGAATCAGTTTCTGGAGGTCCTTACTTCCCTTTCTCGCCGCTTGTACGACCTCGTCGTGTCCGCTGCCGCCCGCCGGAGCCAGATTGGTTATCAATGACAGCCCGAGGACCGCCATGCCCAGCCGGTGGCAAACCGTCACCTCCGGTACGGTGGACATTGTAGCAGCATCCGCGCCGATCTTTCGAGCAAATTCGACCTCGGCCCTGGATTCGTAGGACGGTCCGGTAGAGGCGACCAGCACGCCCCGCTTGAGATTGATTCCAACGCGGATCGCGACCTCATCCGCCAGGTCGCTCAGGCGCCTGGAGTAGTAGGGCCGGTGCCAGGACTGCGGGCCGTCGCTCATGTCGGGAACGCCCTTCCACATCAGGTCCACATGGTCCTCTATCAGCATGAGATCTCCCGGCTTAAGCTTCGGGCTTACCCCTCCGGACGCGTTGGTTATGATCATCGCCGAGACGCCAAGCTCCCTCAGCACGTGCACCGGGAATGTGACCTTGCCGAAGGAATACCCCTCGTAGAGGTGAACCCTGCCGTCCATGATGAAGGCCTTGAGCTTGCCCCTGCTGCCGAGGATAAGGCGGCCCATGTGTCCGGGGACCGAAGAGACCGGAAAGTGGGGAATCTCACCATACGGGAACGCCCGCACCGTCCTGAAGGCTTCCCGTACGCCCCCCAGGCCCGAGCCCAGGATGATCCCGAGGCGTGCCCGGAAAGGTACCGATCTTCTGATGTATCCGGCTGCTGACTTTACCTCTGCTTCTGACGGCTGAAATCCTGCCACTCTTTATCCTCCGGAAACTACTTCCCGGATGGCCCCGTGCGGCCTCTCCCGGACGGCCCGTGCGGCCTCTCCCGGATGGCCCGTGCGGCCTCTCCCGGATGGCCCCGCCCCCCCCAAGTTCACCGCCTACCGCGCCGCCTACTCATTCTCTCCTTCATTATGCCCGATGTCGGCCATCATAATCAACGCATCTTCCTTATTGTCAGTATAGTAGTTTTTGCGAATGGCGATCCCTTTGAAGCCATAGCCGCGATAGAGGCTGATTGCACGGACATTGCCGGCCCTGACTTCGAGGGTCGCGACCGCCGCCTCCCGTTTTGCGGCCTCGCTCAGCATGTATTCCAGCAGGCGCTTGCCCAGTCCGCTCCCCTGCCTCTTCCCGGTAACCGCTATGTTGCCGATATGGAGCTCATCACAAACGAACCAGGCTATGGCATATCCCACGACTTCGTCATCCTCTACGCCGACCACAGGGAATGACCGGTCATTGCCGCTGATCTCGTAGAGGAAGCTGGTCCGCGGCCAGGGCATGGTGAAGAGCTCTCGCTCCAGCTCGCACACCCGCTTGATGTCGGCAACGATCATCCTTCGGATCTTCATACGGTCCTATCCGCGGCCCGCCTTGCGCTCGGCTTCCGACGGCCTTATGTACATGGGCTCCGCCGTCGCCGGGTCCAGCACCTTCCCTTCCCCGAGAAGGGCCAGGCCGATCTGGCCGACCACGCGAGCGCGCACCCGCCACGCCTCCTCCGGAGCAAATTCAAAGCCGGGTACGCATCCTGCCCCGGGCCCGAGGCCGGAGGCCAGGACATCCCCGTAAGGTGTGATCGCGTCACCCACCAATACCGTCGGCGAACCGCCGCACTCCCCGAGGATCATCTCGATCGCGGCATCAGGCTTGAGGGCCAGGTAATCGGCGAGCCGGGATACCACGGAGCCATCCGATCTGTATATGCTCAAGTATATCTCTCCCCTCCGGGCATCCATCACGGGGACTATGAAGCCCGTGTGAGCGCTCCGGGCTTGGGCGATCGCATCGAGTGTGGGAACACCAATGAGGGCAAGCTCGCGGCGAAAGCAGATTCCCTTTGCGATCGCAAGGCCGACCCTGAGGCCCGTGAAGGAACCGGGACCCATGCTTACGGCCACCCCGTCCAATTCTCCCAGGGAGGTTCCGGCGCGGCCAAGCACCTCCTCAACCATGGCGATGCCCTTCTCAAGAAGCCGGCCGGCCACATCCACCGTGGATTCGGAAAGCACTCCGCCTTCGGCAACCACCGCGAATTCTCCCACCTTCCCGGATGATTCGATCGCTAAGAGTCTCACCGGCCGAACCCCTCAAGCAGCTTTCCCATGATCATCAGCCGCTTCCTCAGGCCCGGATCAGCGCTCTTGATCGTAATGAACCGGTCATCGGGCCCCCTGCCCTGCTCCAGGAGGATGTCATACCTTGCCTCCGGAAGCAGGCTCTCGATCTTGTCCGCCCACTCCATGACGCTCACCGAATCACCCCCGAGAAGATCCTCCAGACCCAGGCCCAGGGCCTCATCAGGCGACGTCAGCCGGTAGAGGTCTATATGGTTCACCGGCACGCCCCCCTCGTACTGGGCGACAAGTACGAAGCTTGGGCTGGGAATATCGCCCTCAACCCCGAGCGCTCTCAAGATACCGCGGGCAATAACACTCTTTCCCGCACCCAGCGTCCCGGACAGGGCCACAATGTCTCCCCCGGTGAGGATACCGCCCATGATCTTTCCAAGCTCAGATGTCTCTTCCGGGGACCTCGACAGCACTTTGACAAGGTGTATCACGGCCTTACCCTTTGTCTCGCTACTTCGGTCTCATCGTGACGCACGGGAGGATCATCTCCTCCATGGATACGCCGCCATGCTGGAAACTGTGCCTGTAGTGGCGTTCATACTGATGGAAATTCGTGGGGTACACGAAGTAGTAGTCCTCCTTGGCGATGATGTAGTTCTTGTTGACGCCACCGCGCGGAAGCTTAAAGTCCAGCGGGTCCTTCAGCCGGATCGCCTGCCTGCTGTCACAGTTGAGATTTGTGCCGTACTTGTATCTCACATTGGTCGATGTCTCCCGGTCGCCCAGCGCGACGGCCGACCTTCGGCCCAGCACCGAACCGTGATCCGTGGTGAGCACCACCACGGCATCCTGAAGGGAAACCGACTTGAGGATCTCCAGAAGCGGAGAGTGCATGAACCAGGACTTGGTGAAGCTCCTGTAGGCCGACTCATCGGGAAGCATTTCCTGTAACACGACGGATTCAGAGCGGCTGTGGGCGACTATGTCCACGAAGTTAAAGACCAGGGAAACCAGGGGAACGCTCTGCAGGGTCGGTATTTTCTTCCTGGCCTGGATCGCCTCGTCGGCGGTATAGATCTTGATATACTTGGGAGAGGGGGTGACCTTGATTCCCATCTTCTTTAGCTGCCTGTCAAGGAGCTGCTTCTCGTAGCGGTTCCTCCCGCTCTCATCACCCGAGCTCTCGTCCCAGTAATCAGGGTAAGTCTCCGCTATCTCGCTGGGGAAGAGCCCGGCGAAGATCGCGTTTCTCGAATACGGTGTGGCGGTGGGCAGGATGGAATAGTAGCACTCGGTGTCGATGGAGAAGTATGGCTCCAGCATGGGCTCGATCGCCAGCCACTGGTCCAGCCTGAGGCAGTCAAGGATGATGAAGTAGACCTTCTTGCCCGCGGACAGATGAGGGGCTACGAACGAGGCTATCACGTCCACAGAGAGCTGCGGAGAGTCCCCGTCACGCGTCCAGCCTCCATAGGCCTGCTCCACATACATGCAGAATCCCACATTGCACTGCTTGCGCTGATCGAGGTGGCTCTGCATGAGCCCGCTGTCCGGAAACTTATCCAGGAGGACGTCCCACTCGCTCAGCCTGCGATGGATATTGAGCCAGTCCTTCCAGCCCTTCGCGTCCCGCTTCAGCTCCTCGATCTTGTTGAACTCATCGACGAACTCCCTCGAGAGCTCGCGCTCCCTGATCGTCCGGCTCTCGAGGATACGCCTGATGGCAGAGAGGATCTGCACCGGGTTGACAGGCTTCAAGAGGAAATCATCGATGCGCTTCCTCAGGGCCTCATCGATCAGATCCTCTTCCTCGATCTTGGTGATCATCACGACGGGGACTGAGGGCCTGATGTCCTTGATTTTCATGAAAGTGGAAAGGCCGTCCAGCCCCGGCATCATCTGGTCCAGAAGAACAAGATCGAAGTTCTCCTTCTCCACAAGTTTGATCGCGTCCTCGCCGTTCGCGACCGGGGTAACGGCGTAGCCCCGTTCCTCAAGGAAGATCATCTGGGATTTCAAGAGATCGATCTCGTCGTCCACCCAGAGAATGGACGCCTTGCTTTCGACCATCAGGCTCCCCCTCCCGTGTGTTTTACGGCGGGAATCTCCATGACAAACAGGGAGCCCTTGCCCGGGGATGTCCTCAGGAGGCTCAGCTTGCCATAATGGTATTCCTCAATGACCCTTCGCGCCAGCGGCAGCCCCAGTCCCCATCCACCCCTCCTGGTGGTGTACCCGGGCTCGAACACCTTCTTGGCCGACTTCTGGTCCATACCCCTGCCATTGTCCTCCACCTCGATCGATATGATCTGGCGCCGCGGAATATAGATAGCGCGGATCTCCACTATGCCCCTGGGCTTGTCCATGGCGTCCAGGGCGTTCTTCAGGAGATTCTCGATCGCCCATACCAGGAGGTCCACGTTCACGTCGGCCTTAGGAACATTGCCGAAGTGCTCCTTTATCTCGACCTCCCTGCTTAAGGACGGCAGCCTGCGCTTCTGGTAATCGACTGCGTTTCTCACTATCTCAACCACGTCTTCCCGGTCCAGTCTTGGGCGGGATCCGACTTTTCCGAATCGCGACGATATCTTGCTGAGACGAAGAATGTCCTTTTCCATCTCGCGCACGGTTTCCCGCATCCGGTCGTCGGCGCATCGTTCCTTCAAGAGCTGCAGCCAGCCCATTAACGAGGAAAGTGGTGTCCCCAGCTGGTGCGCCGTCTCCTTGGCCATGCCGATCCATATCGAACGCCTCTCGCCCACTATGAAGCTTCTGATTCCCAGGTAGCCCATTACGAAGAACAGCACCAGCAGCGCCCCTGCCGCGAAAGGCAGCCATTTTAAGCCCCCCGTGATGGCCGGCCTGGCATAGTGAACCGTGCCGAGGAACCTCCCCGATACCTGGTCGAGCATCAGCACCGGCCTGCGCTTGCTGTCCATCCGCCGGACGACCGCGATTACCTCTGAGATAACGCCCGGCGGAGGACTGGTCGGGCTCGCCGAGGCGAAGACCTCCCAGCTCACGTCATCGGGATCGAGATGATCCCCGATGTTCTTCCAGGTATAGGGAACGCCCCGCGGATCGGTTATGACTATGGGGAAATGGATGTCCTTGATGACCTCGTTGAAGATCAGGCGGACCTCTTCGTCCTGGGTGGCCGGGTAGGTTGCCGCCGCGCAGAACTTCGCGAAGACCATGGTCAGGATCTCGGTCTGCCGTTCGAAACTCCTGACGAGGGAATAGGTGTAGAGAAAGATGCCCAGAACCAGGATCATGGCACCGATGAAGGCATAGGTACGCGTCCTGACGGGGTTTGCGAATCGAATACCTGGCATATTCAGACCATCCTCACATGGAAAGCTAATCAAACGCCGCCGGGTGTCAAGACTCCAGCCGGAGCTTCTCCCTGGCCTCGACGAAGAAGGGCTCCGCAAACTTGGTTTCCCACACCCGGTCCTCGAACTTTCTCTTCTTGACCGTTCCCAGGAATCCCTCGAACTCCTTGAAGTATGAACCATATATGTGGAAACTGTCCACGAACTCGGCATACCTGCCCAACCTCACCGGCTTCGACAGTCTCTCCGCCAGGCGCTCCCCGATGATCTTCATCAGATCCGTGAGCGCGAAGAGGTTCATGAACGCCGCCTTATAGGCATCGCGCGAGCGCCAGTGTCCGCTCATGTTGAGGACGAGGCTGTCATCGGCCTCGGTCAGCCGGCACCAGAGACGCTGGAGGCACGGCGGATCGCCCACCGTCCTGTCGGTCTTGACATTCCAGGTAATGGCCTGGGCCCTCCGCGTGAATGGAGCCTCGGCGAGCTTGTCGATGATGTAATCCACCTGGTCGATCTTCTCGTCCCCGTAAGGATAGTGGAACAGCCTCTCGTGATAGGTATAGCTCCACTTGCCCTCATCGGGGTTGATCCAGTCATCGTGGATACCATCTATCACCTCTTGCCTGTAGACCTCCAGGTCGCCCAGCCCTCCGGGAAACGCCCGGTGGATCCTGGGTTCGGCGAGCGGGCTCTTGATCACCATCACCATTGAGCAGTCCTTGCTCGGGGGATCATCTTCCTTGTCATACTCGGTCCTGATGCTGATGCCCTGCTCCCAGCACTCGATGACCGCCTTCTCCCAGACCTCGGGAACGGTCTCGCCTTCCACCTTCAAGACCGGGATCGACTGCTCGGTGACGACCTCACTCGCTTTCATCGTGATCCCCCTCCAGTATGAGTCTGACCTGCTCCAGCATGTTACTGTAGTGCGTCCCATGCCAGAAGTAGCGCCCGCATTCCGGACAGGAGGAAAAAGAATCCTGAGTAGCATAGACGAACTCGGGAACCCTTCCCCTGACCGTTTTCTTTTCCACTCTCTCGAGTTTCTCATTACAGACATTGCATCGCGAGAAGGGACGGCATGCGTCCGGTCCCACGCTATGTACAACCTGCTCGAGCTGGCCGCGCAGGTGTTCGCTCCTGAGCAGAATCGACGCGTCGCCCAACCGGGTGGTGACTTCAGTGTTGCGCGTCAGGACAATTCTATCAGATTGCCTCGCCAGCCTGACGAGGGCCGGCACCTTGCACGCAGAGACGTAAAGGACATCGAAACCCAGAACCCTGAGCCAGCGCGCCAGCTTCCCCGCGGTCCCATCCACCAGGAAGCGGGGGACCGCATCCTCTTTCGAGGCACTCTCATTGTTCGAGGCACTCTCATTCAATCACATCAGCCCCATCCATGAAGGGGACGAGCACATCCGGCACCTTAAGCCTGCCATCTCCGGTCTGGTATGTCTCCAGGATGGCTACGATGATTCTCGGCAGGGCGACGCCCGAGCCGTTCAGGGTATGAACGAAACGCGCCTTCTCACCTGCGGCAGGCCGGTACCGGATGCCCGCCCTCCTGGCCTGGAAATCCTCGAAGTTGCTGCAGGATGAGACCTCGAGCCATTTGGCCTGCGCCGGACTCCACACCTCGAGGTCATAGCACTTGGCCGCAGCGAAACTGAGCTCCCCCGTGCATAGGAGAAGCACCCTGTAATGCAGCCCGAGCGCCTGAAGCACTTCCTCCGCGTCACCCACGAGGGACTCGAGCTCATCATAACTGCTCTCGGGAACCACGAATTTCATGAGCTCCACCTTGTCGAACTGGTGGACCCGGTTCAGTCCCCTGGTTTCCTTCCCGTAGGAGCCCGCCTCCCGCCTGAAGCACGGACTGTACGCCGTGTAGCGAATGGGCAGGCTTTTACCGTCCAGGATATCTCCCCTGTGGATATTGGTGAGCGGGACCTCGGCGGTCGGGACAAGGAAGTAGTCATCCACCTGGCAGTGATACATGTCCTCCTCGAGCTTGGGGAGCTGGCCGGTTCCCATCATGGAATCCCTGTTCGCAAGCGACGGGGGCCAGATCTCGGTGTATCCGTGCTTTCTGGTATGCATGTCGAGCATGAATGAGATCAGGGCACGCACGAGCCTCGCACCCTTGCCCTTAAACAGCGCGAAGTTACTTCCGGCGATGACCGAGGCGCGTGAGAAGTCCACCAGGCCAAGAGATTCCGCGATGTCCCAGTGAGGCACGGGCTCGAACGCGATGGACGGCTTCTCTCCCCAGTGGCGGATGATCTTGTTGTCATCCTCGTTCCTGCCCACCGGGACCGAGGAGTGAGGCATATTGGGAATCCACATGAGGAGGCTCTCAATCTTGGCCTCCACGTCCCTCAGCTTATCATCATGCTCCTTGACCTCGGCCGAGACCTCCCGCATGGCCTTGATCTTGTCCTCGGGATCGGCCCCCTGGCGCTTCTCATCGGCGATCTCCCTGGAGACCCGGTTACGCTCGGCCTTGAGGTTGTCTACCTGCGCGATGATGTTGCGCCTCTCCTCGTCGAGTGCGAGATAGGCATCGATATCCACCTTCTCCCGCTTGGCGGCAACACCGGCTTTGACTCTTTCGGGTTCACTCCTGATCAGCTTCTGATCCAGCACAACAACCTCCGGTCGCTTGAGTTTTGTGTCAAGGT
>JAUVJV010000287.1 GCA_030592245.1 Candidatus Eiseniibacteriota bacterium | reverse complement strand
TTCACCCTCAGTGCATCCTGGTCAGGATTGCTCTTGCGGGACACAACATCCACCGATATAATACCTATGAGTTCTGCCAAACCTGAGGAGGATGAAGATTGGTGACAGGCCCTCGGAAAGAAATCCAGCGGATCGTGGATGAGTATTGCCGGGCGAATCCGTCTGGAATCCGGGTCCTTGATGCCGGCTGTGGCTGCGGAAGCCGTATCCGCTTTCCAGAGACGGCAAGGATCATCGGTATCGACATCGATGCCGAGCAGCTGGCGAACAATGAGAGGATTCATGAGAAGATCCTGGGAGACATTCAGACTTACACGACTGATGAGCGTTTCGATATAACGTTCTGCTGGGACCTGCTTGAGCATTTGGAGCACCCGGAAGAGGCAGTGGCGAGGCTGTTGACGTGGACACGGCCCGGCGGGCTGATCGTGATTTCCGGCCCCAATCCGCTTTCGTTGAAGGGGCTGATAACGAAATACACCCCCTATGTTTTCCATGAGTGGGTCTATCGAAATGTTTATCAGTACGAGCATAAGCCGTTCAGGACTTACATGAAGCTCGATATCTCACCTGGGCGCCTTCTCGCCTTCTTCGAGGGACACCGGGTCGAGTATACAGGTTTCGAGGACCATCTATTCAAGAGGTCCTGTCTCAACACCATCTACAGAACCATCACCTCTGTTATGAGAGCTCTATCGCTGGGCAGATACGATCCCGGTCAGACCCAGTTTTACCTGATGGTCAGAAAGACCTCCTGACTCTTTGAAAATAACCCCTGCTCAGGGTTTAAGTCTCCGCCGATAGCTGTCGCTCTCCGGTTTCACCAGTTGTACCTCGAGCGTGATCTGCGCTTCAGGTCTACTGAATGCCCAACTATTCTCAGGGTCTTGGAGCAAGAGTGCCGGCAGGGATCAAGGGGGTCACTCGGTGACAACATCCGCCCTCCGATCCCGAGTGGTTGACAGGGGGGAGGCGGCGAAATAGAATGGTCACGGCTTAAGCCATGAAGGCGGGTGTGTATGAGTCGACTCTTGCAGCGGGACAGGCTAACGACATCGGTTTCCCTTGTGCTCGGTCTCTTGCTGGCCCAGAAGATCGTTGCCTTCGTCAGGGGAGTGGTCTTCGCCCGCTTGCTCGGAGCCAGCGAGTATGGCGTCTATACCCTGGGCTTCTTCCTGATCCTCATAATGGTCGCGGTAACAAGCCTCGGTATCCCGTCAGCGTTCGGCAGGTACGCGCCTCGCTACCAGACACGAAAGGGCCTGCGCTGGTTCTTTCGCAAAGCCTACATTCTCAACATCATCTTCTCATTTGTCGCAGGCGCCGTCGTGTTCATCTTTCCATCCTTCTTTTCCACCCTGATATATGGCGACCCGTCTCACACGAGAGTCATGATGATAGTCGCGCTTTGCGTGCCGGGCTTCGTGATTCTCACCAATGTCATGCACACCTTCTCGGGCCTCAAGCTTTTCCGCGCGAGCTCGGTCTCGCAGTTTTGCCAGGTCGCTTTCTTTGCCGTGGTGGGAACCATACTCGTCCTGGCCTATGCCTCCGCCTCAAGCGCCCTTTTCGCGCTCGCCCTGTCGATCCTGGTAACTCTGGTTCTCTTCATGCCGCTCTTGATCAGGTATCTTAAAGATGAGGAGCCCGAGTACAACCGGCTGGACGAGCCGGGCTTCTACCGGCGCCTGCTTCGCTTCACAATCTGGTTCACGGTAACCCCCATTCTAATCCAGATATTCCACTATGTTGACAGGCTCACGCTGCAGAGGATGCTCACTTCCTCAGACCAGGGCGTATACTCAGCCGCCGTCAATTTGAGCGCCACGATCTCCGCCGTGGGCCTCGCGGTCAACAATGTGATCTTCCCTCACTTGAGCACCGCCTGGGAGGCTGGCAAGAAAGAGCAGGCGCTCTTGAGCCTGGACCTCGCCGTGAAGTTCACGGCCGTTCCGCTCACCGTGATCGGACTCCTCCTCATCCTGCTTGGCAGGCCGATCATCCTGCTGCTTCTGGGCGAGGCATATGTGGCGGGAGCCGACGTGCTGCCCTACCTGGTCGTCTTTTATCTCCTCACCATATCGGTCTGGCTCTTCGGCGTGTATGCAAGCCTCGTTGAGAAAACCTATGTATCGACCATCGGGCTCGTCACGGCTCTTCCCGTGAACGTGGTCCTCAATCTTGTGCTGATACCCAGGATGGGAATAGTCGGTGCGGGTCTTGCCACGATGCTTTCATATGTATTGCTGTGGATCGTGGTGGTCGGTATCTGCAGGGCCTTCGGCATGCCCTTAAGACTGAGGACGGTGGCTGCATCACTCTTCCCGTTCCTCCTGCTCCTGCCTCCGCTGCTCGCTGCCTGCGCTGTGGTGGGCGCAACCTATCTCTGTTTCCGCACCGAGTGGATCATATCCGGAGATGAGAGGCGGCGCGTCTTCGGGGAGGCGGGTCTTCTCCTGGGAAGGTTGCGGAACCGTTAGAGGTGCTCGCCGGGCTGCTCGGGTCCGACTCCAGACTTGCTTCTCAGGTTTGACTTGAACATCGTGCCGCCTCTTAGATAGAATATGGCGGGTGCCGGGGTGGCGGAACTGGTAGACGCCGGGGACTTAAAATCCCCTGGATCGTAAGATCCGTGTCGGTTCGACTCCGACCCTCGGCACCAGTGATTCCACTCGTTTCCGATCCTCGCGGACGAGTCACTTTGCTGCTTTAAAGTAACTTCTTAGCAAGACTTGCTAACTTCTTTGTATGATAAGGGAAACCCTTTGCTTAGACGGGGTTTTTCGACTTGACTTTGAGGCCCCATTGCGATAGAATGGAATAAGCCGGTACGAGGATGTGGTGCGGGGCAGGGAAGCCTGGCTTGACGGACTCGCCCGCTTCCTTGAGGGGGGGGCGTTGTTTCTGCCCATTTAGCGCTCACAGCACGACCTTCGAGCCGATGCCACACGCGCCCGATAGTGTCCTGCCAACATGGCGTTGAAGTGCTTGAACATCCCGTGCCGGCTGCTACTTCCCATCTTGACATACCTCCGAGCGGTAGCTATCCTATTCCTTTGACCTTACACTTGGGGAGGATGCAGTGAGAATTGTCCTGGCTTTGCTGGTAATGGTGCTCGCCCAGGGGCTTGAAATCGACTGGAAGGGCGACGAGAAGCTCGCGCAACGAACCAAAATCTCAGAATCTCTCGTGGACTCGCTCGGACTGAAATACTACCGGGCCAAGTTCAAGTTCAATCCCTCCTGGGCAACCTCCAGGGGGTTTCACGATCACGACGCCAATCTACCCACCTTCTTTGCCCGCAGAGTCAACCGTTTCCTGAACCAGACCAAGCGCGCGCACAGGCGGCTCGACAGGGTGGTGGAGGACAGCCTGGGCATCGACAAGTGGATAGACTACACGGCACTCCTCGCCGACATGGATACCCAGATTTTCCTCCTGGAGGAACTCGAGGTCTGGAGGTCGTGGCCCACCCTGTATGCAGACGGATGCATCGAGGGAATCTATGCCTTGCTCGTAAGCCCGGACAGGACGAATCTCAAGGAGAACCTGGCCTCCCGGCTCTCGGAGATACCGGAGGTGGTGAGCCGCGCGCGGGAGAACCTCACCACCCCGTCAAGGCTTCACTGCGAGGTTGCCGCAAGGAGCCTCAGGGACTTTGTGCCCTTCCTCGAGGGTCTTCCCGCTGAGACGGAGGACTTCAGCCTGGATCCGGCCCTGCTGGATTCCGCCGCGGCTTCGCTTGCAGGCTTCGCCGACTACCTCGACTCGCTCTCCGCCGATGCCGATCCGGAGTTTGCGCTTGGGTACGACAACTTCACGAGGCTCCTCGATCTCAACCACATGATCAAGGACGACCCTGAGGACCTCCTCGCCTACGCCGAGAAAGTCCTCTCGAAGGCCAGGGAGCGATGGGAAGCCCTCCCGGCGGCCGCAGGCGGGGAAGCTTTCGATACGACCGCGGCCCTGGCGCTTACCCCCGAAGGCGTGCTCGACTACTACCGGGTGGAGGCGGAATCCGCGCTGGCCTTCATCGAGCGGCGCGATCTCATAACGCTCACCAACGGGAGCACCCTTGAGATCGCCCCGACACCCGCCTTCTTAGAACACCTCATCCCGGGATACGCGT
>JAUVJV010000439.1 GCA_030592245.1 Candidatus Eiseniibacteriota bacterium | reverse complement strand
CGAAGTGCCTCTCAGGGGTGAGAACCCGTCACTGTCATATGCCTGCACCTCACACATGGCGGCACAGGAGGTGGATGAAACCGTGAAAGTGTAGAAACCCTCAGCGATCTCCACTCCGGGCATGCTGTGGAGGCCACCTATATGTATGCTGGCTTCGCCGGCCTCGAGGCCCTCAAAGAGGAGCAGCACCTTCTCCCCGGAAAGCGATGCCACGGCGTTGAGGGGCATCACTTCGCCTATACTGTAATTGGATCTGGTTTCAAGTTCGTCCCTCTTCATCGGCTCGCTGAAGACCACCTCGAGCGTGCTGATCTCGAAAGAAGTGATCTCGTCGACTTCCGGTACGAGGTAGTGCTCAACATTCTCGTCACCAGGTGTCGGCTCACCCGTCAATACCTTGTAGGGGCAGCACGGATTATACTCACCCGCAACAAGCGAGTAGCCCACAGGCGGGATATAGGGAAATGCGTCGTCGATATCGCCGAAGTGGTCGCACATATCGATCGTGCAGGCCATGGCGTCCCTGTATTCCACATAGGTGACCAGGTCCTGGAGACCGGAATCTCGCCAGAGCGAGATGGCCTCGTAGTTCTCGCCTGGACCACAGATGGCTCCATCACCACTGACCCTGCCCAGCGGCTTTATATTGACCACCACATCCGGGACTGTCCCGAATCTCTGATCAATCCCTGCCGCGGACTTGGCAATAACCATATACTCCCCGGCCTCAAGCGTGACCGCCCCGAAGACGTGGCGCACGGCGATGTCGCAATAGGGCTCGACCGCCTGCTCGCAGAGGGCATAGCCTTCGAGAATCGCCGGGAAATCGCCTCTGTTGTAGAGCTCGATAAAGGAGTTGTTGTTTGCGGTCGAACCGTCATCCGGCCAGAGCTCATTGATCACGATATCGGGCCTGGGATAGACGGATTCTATCAAAGGATTGAACGCGATCTCCTCCCTGGCCGACCCATCCACCGAGGTCTCGATGACCACCTCGGAAATGACAAGCCCGGAAGGCGGCGACATGTTCCTGAAAGTCACTGTTCCAAAGGAGTCTCTCCCATCCAGGATCGCGGCGCCGGATACCAGCGCGCCCGTAGCTGTGGCTTCATAGACCGCCCCGCTCAAGCCCGGACCTGAGATTTCGATATTGCCGCTTCCTCCCTGCCATCCCCAACCGTCGGCGGCGAGCGGCAGGTCGATCGAGAACGAGGTTATAGTATCCAGCCCGTTTCCGGCCAGGGTGACCGCGAGATCAAAAGTCTCAAGATCGTTCTCCACCCTGGCTGGATCCACCGTGGCGGTGCCGCTGCCATTTCCCGTCTCGAGGAAGTCCTCCCGCGAGCGCGGCCAGACGGTGTAATCACCGGAGAGAGTTTTGGAGTCCTGGACCACGATGCCGGAGAGAATGAAAGGCTCGCCCGGGGCTTCGGTTCCGCCGATATCCGTATGGCCGTTGATATACATTCTAAACGTGCCGCTCGGGTCGGAGAGCATAAGCTCGGTATTGATACCCGGCTCGGAAGGCCAGGCGCCCGACTCGATGGTCACGCTGTCGATCCGCACCAGTACTCCCTCATAGGGCTCGTCGGGCGGCACGGTAGGCTCATCGAGTTCCGCCCCTGAGAAAGGATGCGGCTCTGGTACCGTGCCCGTGCCTACAATCTCCAGGTTCGAGGCGGCTAAGATCTTAAGCCTCGTAGTACCCGCGGTGCTGGTCCCGCCCAAGTTGATCATGCCTGTCACCACCACGCTGTCTCCCAGGGCGAGCGTGAGGCCCCCGATGCCCCTGGTAAAGATATTGATGCCGCCTGACCCATCCTGGATATAGGCGTCGAGGTCGCCGAACTCAGGAGCGAAGGTACCGCTTCCGGCCGTCACCGTGCCGGTGACGGTCACAACCTTTCCAAGAAGGAGCGGACGGAGATCATCACCGATCCTCGTGGCATCAGCTATATCAAGCACCTGCGCATAGGCCGCGCCGGCCGCGAGAGATATCAATATGGCTATGGCGAGAATTCGCTTCATCAGAGTCTCTTCCCGATCACGAGTGGGACCATTGTCTGGGTGACACTGCCGGTCCCCGGTTCCGTGGCGGTGACGACTATATAATAGAGGCCTACCGGGAGCCGCTCCATCAGCTCATTGCGGCCCGTCCACTCGATTGCAGCCTCGCCGCATTCGGTATAGAAATCCTTCAGTGTGCCCACGACCCTTCCGGCAACATCATAGATCCTCAGCCGGGTTCGCCACCCATGCGGGCCGGCGTACTTGATGATAACCATGTTCGCACCACCCGGGCACTCCGGACAGAAGATGTTAACCTTGTTGAAGTCGGAATCCACTATTTCCAGCTTCGCCTCGGCAATCGTGGTATCCGGAATACACTGGGGCGTCTGAACATCTTCATAGGGAGAATCCGGGCTCCTGGGCCAGATAGAGTAACCCGAGAGATAGGGCGGGCCGGGACCCGCCTGGGACACGATGTCTGTAACGGTGACAATGTCATCCATCACCAGGTTGGTCCAGGTGGGATCACTCTCGAAAGCCCTGGCCATGTCGAATACTTCGATACCGCCGGACCCGTCATTGACCGTGATCTCGCGCGAGCCTTCCCTGCCTGTAACCCTGCCTGTAACCCTTACCAGCCGGCCCTCGTTGATCT
>JAUVJV010000346.1 GCA_030592245.1 Candidatus Eiseniibacteriota bacterium | reverse complement strand
GGGGAGGTGCTCTCTTGAAGGAACGATCCTGGGTAATGATTTTCATCATCGCCATCGTAGTGGCCGGGGCGATTTCCTTTCTGGTACTTCTCTACCTCGGCGCCCTTCTGCCCGATGGCCAGAGACTCGCCTTTGGCGACAAGATCGGACTGGTAAGGGTGGAGGGGGGGATCTACAATTCCAGCCCTGCGGTTGATGAGATAGTCGAATTCGGGAAGGATGATAACATCAAGGCCCTGCTTGTCAGGATAGACAGCCCCGGAGGAGGGGTGGCGGCTGCCCAGGAGATCTACGAGGAGCTCAAGAAGGTAAGTGACCAGGGCAAGCCCGTGATCGTCTCCATGGGAAGTCTGGCGGCGAGCGGAGGCTATTATGTCGCGTGCGGAGCCGATACCATTGTTGCCAATCCCGGCACGCTCACGGGAAGCATAGGCGTCATAATGCGTTTCGCGCAGGCCGAGGAGCTCTTAAAGAAGATCGGCGTAGGCTATGAGGTGGTGAAGACCGGTCAATACAAGGACATCGGTTCGCCCTCCAGGCCCCTTAGCTCAGAGGAACGTGTGCTTCTGACCGATCTTCTTGATGATGTTTATGATCAGTTCGTATCCGTGATCGTCACCGAGCGGAACCTGAGCAGGGAATATGTCGAGGGGTTCTCCGACGGGAGGCTCCTGACCGGACGCCAGGCCTATGAGATGGGCCTTGTGGACAGCCTGGGTAACTTCCAGGACGCCATAATGCTGGCAGGGGCTATGGCCGGGATCGACGGGGAGCCCGTGGTGGTGACGCCCCGCCGCAAGAGCTTCACCCTGTGGGATCTGCTCAATGAGCTGGCGGGGGCGGCCTCGAAGGCAAGCCAGAGTAGCCGCATGTCCCTGGAGTATTCCTTCCGGTAGGAGGGTGCCCATAGAAAGAGGGGACAACAGGGAAAAAGGACCGCAGAGAAAAAGGGGACAGCGCGCTTTTCCCGTATTGAAAGCGCGCTGTCCCCTTTTTCTCTTGTTCTGCGGTACCGAATCTCCCGGCTCGATGGCCGATTACAGAAAAAGAGGGTCCATCTCCCTTTTTTCTTTGACAAGGGCTCGGCGTTCCTGCTAACTTCTTGTAGGCAAACCAGTAGAGGGAATGACTTTGCCTATATTCGAATATGAATGCGCTAAGTGTAAAAAGACCTTTGAGCTGCTGGTCTTAGGTGGTTTGCCTAAAACAGTTAAGTGTGAATTCTGCGGCTCGAAGAGGACGCAGAAGTTGCTTTCCAGTTTCAGTGTCGGAGCAGGGAAGTCGGGAAAGTCAAGCCGGAGCAAGTCCTCGAGTACCTGCACCACGTGTAGCTCCAAGAGCTGCAGCACATGTGGTTAGGCTCTCGGAAAGGGGGCAGAGATGACCAAGGCCGATTTGGTTGAGAAAGTCGCTGGTGCAACTGGTCTTACGAAGCGAGACGTTGGGGTTGTGGTTGATCTCCTTCTGGAGACGATATCGAAGGCTCTATCAGACAAGGAGCACATTGAGATCAGGGGCTTCGGCAGCTTCAAGGTAAAGACCAGAAAGGCCCGGATCGCGAGGAATCCCAGGACAGGCGAGAAAGTGGATGTACCCGAGAAGATGGTGCCCTACTTCAAAGCCTCCAGGGAATTAGTCAAACTCGTTGATTCCAAGTAGCCTTTGTAGTATATACAGACCAACAGTCTAAAGATAAGAAGACACGGGATCGGGGGTGAACCACGTGCCTTGTGGTAAGAAAAAGAAGAAGACTAAGATCAAAACGCACAAGCGTAAGAAACGGCTCAGAAGAGACAGACACAAGAAGAAGAAGAGATAATCCGCGTAGGTGGAAATCAGTCGAGAAGATGTACTTTCCGCGCTGAACGAGGCCGGCTCCAAAGGCCTTAAGACTCAGGATATCGCCCACCGGCTTGGACTTCGCTCCAGAGAGATCAAGAAGCTGAGTTCGCTGCTTGATGAGCTTGAAAGAGACGGTGCCGTTGTATGCGGCCGGCGAAGGCGCTATCAGTTGCCGGAGCACGCCGGTTTTCTTAAAGGACATATTTTTGGCTATGGCCGGCAGGTGGCCGTATTTACTCCCTCCGATGGAACCGCTGACTTAAGAATCGCAGGCGACAACCTTGAACCCGCTCATCATGGCGACCTGGTCATAATCCGCTCCGTGAGAGGCGAATCGGGGGACAAGGAGGCCCAGGTGGTCCGGGTCCTGGAACAGGCCCCCGCCGAAATTCTCGGGCGCATCGCTCCCGGCAGAGGCGGAAGGAAAGCCCATGTGGACCATGACCATCTCCACAAGAACATCTCCCTGGAAGGGCGATCGGACGCCCGGCCCGGTGACCATGTCCTGGTCAAGGTCGGAAGATGGGGCGAACCATCCGAGCGCACAAGAGGAAGAGTGACCGAGGTGTTGGGGGGAAGCTCCAGTCCGGCCGAGGATTTCGTCCGCATAGTAAAAGAATTCAATCTCCCCCTGAGTTTCCCGCGGGGTGTGGACGATGAGGCCGAGGCCATTCCGGATACCATACCCGAGGCCGAGATAAAACGCCGTGAGGATCTCACCTCACTTCTTACCTTCACCATCGATCCTGAGGATGCCAAGGATTTTGATGATGCCGTATCGGTAGAGAAGCAGTCCAGAGGGAATCTCAGGGTAGGTGTTCACATCGCGGATGTGAGCCATTATGTGGCCCGGGGGTCGCTGCTGGATAAGGAGGCCATGGCCCGCGGCAGCAGCGTCTACCTGGTGGACAGGGTGATACCCATGCTGCCGCACAGGCTATCCAGCAACATGGCCTCTCTTGTGCCTGACGTCCCCAGGCTGGCCGTGACCCTCTTTATGGACGTGGACCGGCACGGGGAAGTGAGCTCCCATGAGATCAAGGAAAGCGTGATCAAGAGCAAGGCCAGGCTCACCTATCAAGAGGCCCAGCGCCTGATTGAAAAAGGCGCCGGATGGCGTGCGCCCAAGGAGACCAAAGCCATAGCGGAGGCTCTGAAGCTGGCCAATGGCCTGAGAGAGACCCTTAGAGCCAAGCGCACGCGGCGCGGCTCGATCGAGCTCGAGACCCCGGAAGTCGACATTGTGCTTGATGATGCGGGCAACGCGATCGGGGTCAGGCCGGCCGCGAGACTTGAGGCTCACAACCTGATCGAAGAGCTCATGATTCTGGCCAATGAGACCATTGCCGAGCACATGTCCTATCTCGGGAGGAGCTTCATTTACCGTGTTCACGAAGTCCCCGCCACCGATGACATGAATGACCTGGCCGTCTTCGCCGCAAGCCTGGGCCACCGCTTCAGGTGGACCAGGGGCACCTCGCCCCACACGCTTCAGTCGCTGCTTGACAAGGTAAGAGGGCGCCCGGAAGAGTACGTGGTTACCATGTTCCTCTTAAGAAGCCTTAAGAAGGCCATCTATTCTGAGAGAAACGTGGGCCATTTCGGGCTCGCCAGCAAATGCTACACCCATTTCACCTCGCCCATCAGGCGCTACCCCGATCTCGTGGTACACAGGCTCCT
>JAUVJV010000275.1 GCA_030592245.1 Candidatus Eiseniibacteriota bacterium | reverse complement strand
CAAGAAAAGAATTCTCGTAAAAGAGGGGACAGCGCCCTTTCGAAGATCGAAAAGGGCGCTGTCCCCTTCTCTCCCCATAAACATTGACAGCTCGCAAGTCGAATCGTATATTAGGACAGTCCTACAACACCCTAGGTTGGGGCGTCGTCTAATGGTAGGACAGCAGACTCTGGATCTGCCTGTGGGGGTTCAAATCCTCCCGCCCCAGCCACTTCTGCCCGGGTTCAGTTCACTTCAGCCAAGGCAAGACAGCAGTCCCTCAAGGGACAAATATAGCGAGAGCGTGCTTGAAAATCCGCCTGTCTAGATGGTACAATACTACTGCTGTGGGTAAGACAACTTAAGCTGCGAACATAGTAAGAAAACCCACGTTTGGTGCGTAGCGCTTGATTATCTAGGCTGGGTCAGAGGACCGGCCCGGTCGAGTGGGGATCGGGCATGGATCTGCATTGCACTCTTCGTGGCGTCGCTCTGCCGAGGGGCATCCTCGGGGCAATCATGTCTTTCTGTGTCCTTTTGACCGTCTCACCCTCCGTGCCGCAGGACCTGCCGGGTACCAGGTGGAGCCAGGCCTCGGGGTGGAACGAGTCATGGCCTGCGGCCCACGTTTTCAGGATCGCCCAGGACTCCGACGATGGGACTGAGACCGATGGCGTCTGGTATCCGGGTGGTGTCGGTGGGGGGCTTGATTATCTGGGCAGGGACACTGACAACAGCTTCACCGTAGGTCTACGGTTTGCGGTTCCGGACCTGGAGCAGGGACAGGTTATCAAGTATGCCCGGTTGCGCCTGGCCGCCCAGGGGGGAGAACTGGCCTCCGGCGCGCATCTCCTCATAGAAGGTATTGCCGAGGACAGCCCCGAACCCCTCTCCAACGAGCGCAGGCCATCGGTGCTTGCCAAGACCGCAGCATCAGTCAACTGGAACATAGGGAATCCCTGGCTTTCTCCGCCCACCCAACCAGGCCTGCGCTACAGCAGCCCCAACCTTGCGGGTATCCTGAACGAGATTCTGTCCAGGCCCGCCTGGAGTGAGGGTGCAGAGGGTAAGGTCCTGATCATAACGATAGATGGCATCTGCTGTCCCGAAGGTGAAGCCAACTACCTTGCCTTCGAGGACTACACGACAGATCCTCTCCTCAGAGACGAGGCGTTCCTTGAGGTTTATCCCTCGCTAGCGGATGCCTTTGTCGGGAAGCCGACATTGGGCAGGCCCACAGACACATCCGTCACTGTGAATGTCGTCAACCTGCTCGGCCTCGATATCTATGCCGAGTATGGTGTGAGTCCCGGCGCCTATCCTTACTCGACTGCGCCGCTTCTCAGCCAGGCAGCATCTCAGCCGGTCGACATCGTGATAGATGGGCTCGATGCAGATACAGACTACTGCTACAGGATCAGATATCGCCAGACCGGTGACTCAACATACCTTGAGGGGATGGAGGGTCGATTCCACACCCAGAGGCAATACGGATCCGGCTTCACCTTCACAATCCAGGCAGATTCTCACTTATGGCCCCTGCTTCAATTCGGTGACGCTGATGGCGTCGATCTCTATCGGCGTGCCATCCAGAACATAGGCCTGGATCAACCCGACTTTCACATCTCGCTTGGTGATTTTGCGCAGGTTGAATGTCACAGCCACCGTGACGTGCTGAACCTGGAGGAAGCAGTTGACAGGTATCTTGAGCAGAGAGATTGTCTTGATCCAGTCCTGCACTCGATACCATTCTATCTCGCAATCGGGAATCACGAGGGGGAGCAGGGGTGGCGTGTGGTTGATCCCACTGACAGTGTGGCCCAGTGGGGGACGCTGGCACGGAAGCAGACGGTGCTTAACCCCGTCCCGGACGACTTTTACTCGGGCGACAATCTCCCCACTACCTGCTGTGGGCTGCGTGAAGACTACTATTCCTGGGAATGGGGAGACGCCCTGTTCGTGGTGTTGGATCCCTTCTGGTATACCACGACAAAACCTCATTGCCGCGGCCCGGGCGAAGGGAGCGAAGATGCTTGGGACTGGACATTGGGGCAGGAACAGTACAATTGGCTTCGTGGCATTCTACAGGGGTCCGGCGCCAGGTGGAAATTCGTGTTCATACATCACCTTGTGGGCGGTGTTTATTCGCCTGCGGGGATATTCACGACCCCTTATGGTCATGGCGGGATAGAGGCGGCCAAGTACCGGGTCGACAGTCGAGGATCATATGAGTGGGGTGGTGAAGACAAGTGGGGTTCCTATGAGTTTGAGATCATGAGACCGGGGTGGGCTCACGGGCCTATCCACGATCTTCTATTGTATGGGGGCGTGACCGCAGTGTTCCACGGCCACGACCATGTCTTTGTGCATCAGGTTCTGGATGGCATGGTATACCAGACATGCCCCCAACCCTCAGACGCCTCCTACGGCGATGGCTGTTACGATGCAAGCTGCTACTGCCTGGGTGAAAAGCGCAATAACTCTGGTCACGTCCGGGTCGCGGTCGCCCCTGATTATGTACAGGTCGACTATGTGAGGGCGGTTCTTCCGGAAGACGAACCCCTTTTGGAGGGGGGGTCCCCGATCTACAATGGCCAGGTCTCGTACTCATATTCCCTGGGGACGGCGAGTGTGAAGAACGATGGCGGCGAGCCCGTGCGATCTCAGCTCCTCGGCAACCGGCCGAACCCATTCCGGTCTCAAACCAGCATCATGCTCTATCTGCCCGGCGAGCAGGATGCTTCGCTCAAGATATATGACATCGAGGGACGGCTTGTCGCCAGTCTATTCGAGGGGACCCTCACTGCGGGAAGCCATGAGATTCCCTGGAAAGGACACACCGCTGACATGGGCCCGGCCGCCTCAGGCGTTTACATCTGTGAACTAGAGGTCGGGGGCGCAGTCACTACGAGGAAAATGCTCCTTCTGCGTTGATTTCGTCTGCCTCTCCGGCATCAGGCAAGGTACCCGCCATCAGCAGATGGTGACCGTCCTGATGGCAGGGAATCTCGCTTCATTCACGTACTCCTTGCTTGCAAGTTGCCGCCCTAAATCGTATCCTATGGACAGTTGATGCTGGCCGATGCAGTACTTGGAAGATCAGGATACCCTTGAAAGAACTGGATTCGCTTCTTAGGAGCAGTGCGACATGACAAACCTGAACGACGTTAGGGTGGGTGGGAAGCCCATAAGAGAGTGGACTATCAAAGATCACAACAAGGCGCTTAATGATTTGGGTGCGCACATCTATGAACCGCTGGATGGTGTTCTGGTCTTAGGGGTCGGGTCCAAGCCCTGGACGCTCAAGGTCAGGATGGAAACCGGCAGTGGTGAGGAGAAAGAGACCGAGATCGTGGACGCCCTCGCTTGCTATTCCGCGGTCCCATTCGGCCACAATGATAAGGTCATGGTTGAAGGTGTGCAGGAGTTCATCGGCAGAATGGCCACAATCCCCCGGTCTATCTCCCACGAGTACCTCGGGCCCTGGCTGGTTGCTCTTCAGGAATACACCGAGATGGACATGTTCCTGCCCAAGAACAGCGGAACCGAAGCCAATGAGGCGGCCATAAAGGTCATAAGGAAGTGGGCCCGGAAGCATGGGGGTAAGGATGGAAAGGGCATCTCCGACCCCATCATCCTCGCCGCCAAGAATTGCTTCCACGGTCGGGGTTTTGGCTCCACAACCCTCATGACCAGCGACCTCGAAGGGTGTGACATCGGCCCGCTGCTTCCCGGGATAGACCATATACCCTTCAATGACATCCCCGCCCTGGAGGCCAAGATAAAGGAGTACGACGGGAGAGTGGCGGCCTTTGTTCTGGAGCCCATCCAGGCGGAGGCAGGCATCTTTGTACCCGACGAGGGCTATCTAAAGCGGGTGCAGAAGATTCTTAAGGCCAACAATGCTCTGATGGTCTTAGATGAGATCCAGACCGGTTACGGGAGACTCGGCGCCAACTTCGCCTGGCAGTTCTACGGTCTCGATAAGCCGGATCTTATTACCATCGGCAAGGCCATGAGCGCCGGGTTCCTTCCCATAAGCTGTCTCTGCGGGAAGAAAGAGATAATGGCACTCTTCACGCCGCACACCGAAGGGAGCACGTTCGGTGGTTTCCCGCTCGCCGCCTATGTAGGTATGCTCACCATTGCGGAGCTAAAGCGAAGGAATATGACCCAGCTGGCCGCAGAGTCCGGCAAGTACCTCCGGGGAATACTGGCTGATGTTGGCGCGAAGCATCCCGAGAAGGTCAAGGAAGTCAGAGGTGAGGGGATGCT
>JAUVJV010000044.1 GCA_030592245.1 Candidatus Eiseniibacteriota bacterium | reverse complement strand
TGATCACCACGCCGGTCGTCCACATGGCGTGCTTCATCGCAGGGGTGGCGGCCTCGATCGGTTTTCTCTTCCGGAAGTACACGGTCTTTCCCATCCGCACGAGAGACCTGGCGCTGCTTCTTATCTGGCTCTTCTTCCCCCTGGTCTATCTGCCGCTCTCCAACGCCGTGGTATTCGACGAGTGGCGGCATACCTTCTTCGTTTATCCCGCCTTTGTCGGGATAGCCCTTGTCGGGATTCTCACGGTGCTGCGGGGCATCAGAGTCCACTTGCGGGGTCCGTGGCGCACCGGGGTCAGCGTGATGCTTCTGGCGGCGTTCGGGGCAGGTGTCGCCAATACTGCCCGGATCATGATCGCCACCCATCCTTACCAGAATGTGTATTTCAACACTCTCACAGGAGGCATAAGAGGCGCGGACGGAAGATTCGACCTCGACTACTGGGGTCTCTCCTACCGGGAAGCGCTCGAGTACATTCTCCGGAGCGACCGTGATCCGTCCGTCAACCTCTCGGTTTACACCCGTCCCGGGAGATCGAACGCCGCGATCCTACCGGCTGCCGAAAGAGAGCGCCTCGAGTTCGTTGACGATCCTTATGAGGCGACTTACTTCGCTACCCACGAGCGATGGAACCGGCTCAGGTACAGGTCCCCCGAGGAGTTCTTCGCGGTTCGCGTTGATGGAGTGAGAATCATGCTGGTTCTCAAGGAGACGACGGCCGATTCCCTCGTTACCATCCTCGGGGAGTAAGGCGAGGCAATCCCTCTCAGGCGCGGATTGAATACGGGAAGATGATGTCGCCCTCGAGCGGCAGGTCGCCGCTCACGAAGAGAAGGCTATCCTCGACATTGCCCTGTCTTATGGGCTCCACCCCAATCTTGTCGGTGGGGAGCAGGAAGACGATCTCACGCTCGGGAAACCCACCCAGGAAGGCTTTGATCTTATCCAGCCGGGGCATCTTTTTCGCAACGATGTCGTGGATGCGCAGCCGCCCGGCGGCCTTTTCCGCGACCACGACGGCATCCAGGTCCCTGGAGTAGTAAGTCATCTCCCTGTATCGATACAGGAACATGAACAGCAGCAGATTGGGGCACTTGAAGCTCAGAACATCGGAGACCGGGGCCCTTTCCCGGGCCAGGCGCTTAAGAATCGTGAAGTCGGAGTCATTCTCCACATCGACCTTCTCGAAGTGCGCACCGGTAGCCGGGGATGCATGCGGGTTAGCAACCACGTCGAAATGCTCCCGCACTCTCTCAAACCCCAGACTATCATAGAAACCCGCCGCGGCTTCATCGGTGAAGAGAAACGTGAACATGCAGTGCTTGCTTATCCAGGTGCGGGCCATTTTCCAGAGCTTGCGCTGGAGTCCCTGGCCGCGGTACTCCGGAAGCGTGCCGACGGTCAGGAGCTGCGCCCACTTCTGCCGCTTACCCTTCACCATGGCTTCGCAGGGATAGACACACATGGACGCCACGCACTCCCCGCCTGCGAAAGCCGAGAAAGCCTGATACTGGGCATCCCACAGCCCGCGCTCCTCCCAGCGAGAGAAGTCAAGCCCGAAGACTGCCTTGGCATAGCTCTTGAACGAGGCCTTGGCCTCGGCATCGTCGAAGTAACGGCTCCGGTACTTGATGTCCACTTAAACACCTCTCAGGCAACTGGCCTGTTCAGATGACTGAACTTCACTGTGCGGACTCGGAGTCGATTCTATACTATCGCGAATCCAATCTCAAGACTGTTTTCTGAGTATAGCGTTAATAGCCTGGTCAAGCTGCTGGAGAAAAAGGGAACGGTCCTTCTTGGCAAACGGCGGGGGGCCTCCCTTCATCTCCCCCATCTCGCGCAACTCCGCAAGCAGGTTACGGGTTGCAAGGGCCGCGCCGATATTGTCCTCCGTAAACGGCTTGCCCTTGGGCCCAAGCACATAGGCCCCTTTCTTGACGCACCGGTCGGCCAGAGGAACATCAGCCGTAATCACGATATCATCGGCCCCGGCGTGTTCGGCGATCCAGTCATCGGCGACATCCAGGCCCTCGCCGACGACTTCAAGGGCGACTCTGCTGCTCTCGGGGATGCGCATCCATGAGGCCGCAGCCAGGGTGACCTTGAGCTCATAGCGCTTGGCCACCTTGTACACTTCAGATTTTACCGGACAGGCATCTGCATCCACGAAGATGTGTAGCAATCCTTGAAACCCTCCAGTCTCAGGTCACATGTCACGAGCCTTAAACTCAGACACAAACTCACAGAGGTAGACCAGAGGGATCAGCAGGCTCAAGGAGTAGATGTGCTCGGAGGCATAGACCTTCTCGGCATGCTCTTTCCTCAGACCGATTTCAGTCGCCTCGATATTGTCCAGCAGGTACTCCCTGGCCTCTTTGCCCAAGGCCCATCGGTCGAAACCCTCATACCCCGTAAAACCACCCTTCCTCAGCCAGTAGAGCAGCACGTCTTTTTCCATTGTGATGGTGCTGTTATGGGTCGGATAGCGAAGCAGCTCCGGGCAACGCCTCTTGATAAGATAGCGATGGATCCGGCCGTTGAGCTTCAGATTCCGCGCCATTGGACCAATGGCCTCAATCCACCTGTAATCCAGGAACGGGTCCACGGGCAGACAAGATCCGCCGTAGAGTGCCAGCCCACTGCCCATGAAGTGGCGAACGCGCTCCCAGGTGTAGACTATGTCGATCTTGTCCAGGTTCCTCTTGAAGGGCCGGGTCTTCTCCAGAAGATAAGTCAGCATATTCCGCCGCCGTAGAGAAGCATCCCCGAACATGTCGCTCACTTCAAAGGGAAACCCCTTATGACCTGACCTGGACTTCAGTCTGAGGTATATCTCGAAGAGAAGACCAGGTGAATGATCGAACACATGCGCCATGATCCCCCGGTCGAAAAGCATGGTTTTGGCAAACTCCCCGTTGTTTCCCACGAACAGGAAGGTCTCGCGACCGACACTCCGGGCAAGCCTGGGGTATATGAAGGTATGCCAGTGAAATCCAGGCTCGGTTCCTCCGGTTAGCTCCACGATCTCACGGGCATACCGGGGGTAAAGCTCGGGGCGCATCTCCAGGGTCTCGTGGTCCAGACCGAAATCCTGCGAGATTCTGCGTGAGATCATGACATCGGTGCTCCGCTCATGCCCCGCGGTGACAGCCGGAGGCTTGAGCTTCTTTCCCATGAATCCGGCAAGAAGGAGCCGGCTGTCAACGCCCGCGGACAGGCTTATGGCGCTTCCCTCATCAAAGGGATAGTCCGCGCAGATCTCTTCAAACCTGTCGTTGAGCTCATCAAGGCTGGAGGATCTGCCGGAGAACCAGTCGCGATCATTGGAAAACTCCTTGATGGAGAGCCGCCCGCCGCTGAAGCGGGCCACCGCTCCCTCAGGAAACCGCTTTATGTCCGGATGCAGAGTCCTGTCGTCAAGGCATTGCTCCCAGTGGAAGTACTCGTAGAGCCCCTGCCGGTCCCAGGACCAGTCCCTTCCGAGCTCCTTCCAGAGCTCCTTCCAAACCTCGAGCACATGGGAGCCATGGAAAAGCCGTCCTGCTGTCTCCGAGTAGTAATAGGGCACGGCAGCCAGGATGGAGCTGGCCAGCGTAGTTGTCTCTTCCCTATCGGGCCTCCCGGTCCGTATCGTGATTACCCAGTCGCCGGGAACCTTGCATGGATCACCGCCGGCAAGGATGTACCGGGTAAGTCTATCTTCCGGCCAGGGGCAGAACCCGAATACCCTGCTGTCGATCATTGAGTAGTCAGCCCTTATCTGTTGGTTTCGACCCGGCCGAGAATCACGATCAGGAAGGTGGCGATGGGACCTAGAAAGATCGAGATCAGCCACCATATGAAACCGTGCCTGCCCTTGCCCTGGGCAAGACCGGCATTGATGAGTGAAAGAGTGCCCCATCCCACTCCGTATGCAGGATCTAACATGCTTGGTCTCCTCTCTCTTGATTCAGTGACTCTATCACAGGCTCTGGCCTTCGTCGTCGCCAGGCACCGAGATTATGAGGGTTACGGTGTCGCCTCTTGAGACCACGTGGCCCATGGGCGGGTCATGCAGAACGATTCGCGACCGCAATGGATTGAAACGTTCGTCCAGGCTGGACTCCTGCACGAAGAGACCCAGGCGCTCGAGTTTCATCTTGGCGCCCAGGTATGACTGCCGTCTCAGGTCGGGAATGATCAGATTGGGCCCCTTCGATCCTTCGTTGACCAGGATGTTCACGGGGCTTCCCCTGACCACGCCTGTTCCGGGAAGAGGCTCGGTCGAGAGCACCTCCTCGGGATACCCTCCACGCGAAGGCACCCTTGTGACATTACCCACCAGCAGGCCGGTCTTGCCGAGGATGATCCTCGCAGTCCTTAAGGGCTTGCCAACGCAGTAGGGAACCTCCTTGAACTCGCCCCCCCTGCTCATCATGACCACTATCTTGCGTCCTTGCTTGACCACCTGGCCGGGCTGGGGATTCTGGCTCGATACCGTGCTCTCAGGGTACTCGACACTGAATTCATCCCCTATCACCTGGTACTTGAGGCTATTGTCGCCGAGCGCCGAGGCGGCGACATCCTCCCGCAGGCCTCTAATATCGGGCACTGTTATCTGGCGCCCTCCGACAAGCACCGTCATGAAGAGGTTAAAGAGCAACGCTATGCCCACTATGGTCCCGGCTCCAACTGCCAGGAAGACAATTACCTTCTTTCCCATCATATCCTCTCGAGTCGTGCCGCGAAGATCCCGTCGACCCCGTGCACGTGGGGCAGGGTCTGCATCATCCCATCCTTATAGACGATGGAAGGGTCAACAAGACTACCGACATCTGAAAGCCTGAGGTCTCCGCGCTCGGCGATGACGGCTTCCACCACCTGCTCGTTTTCCTCGGGCTCGATGCTGCAAGTACTGTATACCACAACTCCACCCCTCTTAACAATTCCTATCGCGGCCGAGAGAAGTTCCTTCTGGTAGGCGGCCATCCTCTGGATATCCTGCTCCCGCTTGGCCCAGCGCAGATCCCATCGCCGCGCGAGAACGCCGAGCCCCGTGCAGGGCGCATCGACGAGCAGGAAATCGGCATCCTTAAAGGCCGGCCGTCTCCCGTCGGATGCCGCGAATACCATTCCTTCGTGTCCCAGTCGCCGTGCGTTTTTCTTTACCATGAGAAGCCGGCGATACGAGGTATCGGAGGCCAGGACGGTGGCCTTCCCACCCGCGATCTCATAAAGATGGGTGGCCTTTCCCCCCGGAGCACTGCAGAGATCGATGACCCGGCTTCCCTCCTCGGGAGACAAGATGCGCCCCACCTGGGTGGAGCTCGCGTCCTGAACCTGGACCAGCCCGCGGCGGTGTACCCCGGTTGCCTCCACCGGGCTTGCGCCCCGCACATAGACATGGGCGGCACCCCCGAAGCCCCTGGAGACGATCTCGGCTCCTCGATCGATGAGCGAGGCTTCCACGTCTTCCAGGCTCGCGCGGAGGAGATTTACCCTGAGCCCGATCGAGGGAATACGGTTATTCGCCTTCGCCAATTCCACGACCTCCTCGACCGTGAACCGCTTGAGCCACCGCTTCACGAGCCATGGAGGGTGAGAGTACATGACCGAGATATGCTTGAGCGGATCTGCGCCAAGGTCCGGAAAGGTGATGCCATCCTTGTTCCTCAAGTATGCTCTCAGGATCGCGTTCACATAGTTGGCCTGGTACCTGTCGCCATACTCCTTGGCCAGCTTCACTCCCTCATTGGTGGCCCCGTAGGCGGGGATCTTGTCCAGGAACATCACCTGGTAGAGCGAGAGCCTGAGGATATTCAGGATGTGCGGGGATACCACGCGCTTCTTACGCGAGAGCTGCTTGATGACATGGTCGAGACGGTTCCGCCACTTTATGGTCCCGCTCACCAGGTGGGTGGCAAGGGCCCGCTCGCGGCGCTCCGGGTCATGCTCTCTCAAATAGCGCTCGAGCAGTTCGTCGGGCTTGGCCCTGCCGGGATACTCAACGAGGACTCTCAAGGCGATTTCACGTGCGGAGGCTGTCACTCTTCTCTCCACATGGGGCCCATCCGGCCTCCTGCTCTTCCGGCTTATCGTCACCGGTGGGGGCGGCATCACTCCCCAGAAAGAAACGAATCGCCGTCGCCACCTTCGCCAGGTCCACGCGGGTATCCCTGCACGGGCCGAAGGGTCTCTCGTTCAGGACGCCGATAACCGGTATGGGATAGCTGTCCTGGATTCCGCTCGTAAGATCACGCTCACAGGCCACGGCCACTATGGCCTTGGGCCTCATCTCGACGATCACGCGTCTTGCCAGGGTCCCGCCCGTGGCGATCGACATCTTGATCCCGTAGGCATCGCACATCTTGGTGAGGTCGGCTATCTCGCACTTGCCGCACCCCGTGCAATTCCTGATCTCGCCTGTGACCCGGTGGGGGCACTGGAAGTTCTGGAGGCAGTGAGGCAGAAGAAGGAGCAGCCTGTCTCCCCTTACGAGCGGAGAAGCCGCCCTGACCAGGGAGTTATGTATCTCGATGAAGGATCCTCTGATCTCGTCTTCGGAGATCCTCAGGGACTTTCCGATCCCCAGGGCAAGGGGGAAGAGGATTCTCACGGTGATGCGTTTCGCGGATATGAGATCGCGCTGAAGGTAGCTGCTCAGGACGATAAGGCAGAAGAGACCGGCCACGCCCAGATATACCGCCAGGATGGCAAGGCCGATGGCGAGGGGAAGTCCCGCATGGATCTCCTCAAGCCTCGGCTCTATGAGATACCAGAAGCCGAGAAGTACGACCCCCAGGGCGAGTACCCCGAGAAAAGACAGGAAGATGAAGAGGTTCCTACCCTTTAGCAGCCTACTCTGTCTTATGGCCAAAGCCATCGCCAACCTTCAATCTGAAGCCTCTCGCGAAATCGGCTCCGGCACTCGCTTTCCGGCCCTCGGCCTGAAGCACCGGAAGCCAGATTGCACCGCTGCCACATAATACAAGCACACCGCGATCGGAATCAATGTCAATCACGCGTCCCGGGGATCCACCAACGGTCGCGCCGGGCTCACCAACAGCAGCGCCGGGCTCACCAACAGCAGCGCCGGGCTCACCACCGGCAACACCGGTTGCGCCGGGAAGAGCCTGCGCGAGTCTGGAGGCCTTAACCTTGACCGGACGATCCCTGATAAAGGTAACGGCGCCCGGCCATGGAGTCACGCCCCGTATGTGATTGTGAACGGCCAGGGCCGGAAGTTCCCATCGAATCTGCCGGTCATCCCTGGAGAGCTTGGGAGCATAATTCGCAAGACCCTCATCTTGCACGGTGCGCCCGGCCTTGCCTTCGGCGATGAGATCGCAGGTTTCCGCCATCACATCCGCACCGATTAGGGCCAGCCGTTCGAGGAGCTCGCCCGCGGTCTCATCCTCCGCAATCGGAGTCGGCCTCGAGAGAATCATGTCCCCTGTATCTATCCCTTCATCCATGAAGATGGTGGTTACGCCGGTTTCGGTCTCGCCCTTCATGATCGCCCAATTCGCAGGAGCTACCCCGCGGTACCCGGGCAGAAGCGACGCATGCAGGTTGACGCATCCCAGCCGCGGAAGGGCAAGGGCCCTGCGCCTGAAGATCTTCCCATATGCCACCACGACCATGAGATCGGGCTTTAGACCGGAAAGTACCTCGCGGAAGGAGCGGGTATTGAATTTCTCCGGAGTATGAACCTCTATGCCGCGCTCAAGCGCGAATTCCTTCACCGGGCAGGCTTTGAGCTTAAGCCCGCGGCCGGCGGGCCGATCCGGCTGGGTCACGACAGAGACTATCTCATGAGCACTCGAGAGAAGGCGCTGAAGACATGGTACCGCGAAGACGGGACTGCCGGCAAAGATCACCCTCATTGCGGGGATTTCAACATCTCCTTGGCCTGTTTCTTGATCTCGCTCAGTTTCCTCTTAATCAAGCTTCTCTTCACCATCCCGATCCTATCCACGAAGAGAATCCCATCCAGGTGATCGATCTCGTGCGCGAACGCCCTGGCGATGAGGCCGGAGGCCTCGATATCAACCTCCCTGCCCTCCTGGTCCAGCCCTTTGAGAACCAGACTCTGGGGACGCCTCACCTTCGCGTAGATCTCCGGTATGCTCAGGCACCCTTCCTCTACCGCTTGCTCGCCACAGGCCGAGACTATCTCGGGGTTTACGAGTAAGAAGGGGCTCCTCCGGCCTTCCTCATCGATATCGACAACCACTATCACTCGCTTCGAGACCCCGATCTGGGGAGCGGCAAGCCCCAACCCCCCAGCGTCCTCGACGGTGTCTATGAGCCTGTCGAAGAGGTCTCTCATCTCATCATCGATCTCTGTAACGGGCTCCGATACCTTCCTCAGGACCGGATCACCGTAGAGTCGGATCTTAACTACCGCCATTTCCCAACCTACTCTTTTGCTATAACCGCCGTAACCGCAGACTTGGCGACCTCGATCTTGACATCCTCGGCTATCTTGAGGACAACGACGCCTTCCTTCACGCCGATAACCGTGCCGTAGATTCCCCCCGAAGTCACGACTTTATCGCCCTTGGTGAGCGAATCCATCAGCTTCTGATGCTGCTTCTGTTTCTTCTGTTGCGGCCGGATGAGCAGGAAATAGAAGATTATGAAGATCAGGGCGATCATCCAGATGCCCGACCAGGGCGATCCTCCGCCCTCACCCTGTTGCTCACACTGTCCAAGTACTGAGCCCATCCACGCCAATCCGTTCAGGAGTATCACCATATAAGTACCTCCGTTCACTCCCTGTGTCCTGTTCGCTGTGACCGCGCCAGGAAGGAATCCCTCCACTCAGGGAATCTATCCTCCATGATAGCAGTCCGCATCTCCTTAATCATCTTCTGATAGAACGTCACATTGTGCAGGGTCGCGAGATTCGCCGCCAGGAGCTCGCCCGCATTGAAGAGGTGGCGAAGGTAGGCCCTCGTGAAATTCCGGCAGGTATAGCAGTCGCACTCCGAATCTACCGGGGAGAGATCCTCCGCGTACATGGCGTTCCTCACCACTATCTTCCCCCGGGACGTAAACAGCGACCCGTTCCTGGCGTTCCTGGTCGGCATAACACAATCAAACATGTCCACCCCGCGTCCTACGCACTCCACGATGTCCTCCGGGAACCCCACACCCATAAGGTACCTGGGTGAGTCCTCCGGCAACATGTCCGTCGAGACCGTCACCATCTCGAACATCGCGCTCTTGGGCTCCCCGACGGACAACCCTCCAATAGCATAACCATCGAACCCTATGCGTATCAAGTCCTCGACGCACCTTTTGCGTAAGGTCTCATAGGTGCTGCCCTGGACAATACCGAAAACCGCCTGCTCCGGTCCCAGGCCGAGGCGCTCGAACTCGCTCCGTGACCGCCTGGCCCACTCGATCGTCAGATCGGTCGACTTTCTTGCCTTGTCGAAGGATATCGGATAGCTCGCGCACTCATCAAGGACCATAATTATGTCCGCACCGATCTTCCCCTGCAGCTCCATCACCTTCTCGGGCGTGAGGAAGTGTTCGGACCCATCAAGGTGCGACTTGAAGGTCACCCCTTCGGGAGTGATCTTCCTCAAGTCGGCCATGGAGAAGATCTGATAGCCCCCGCTGTCGGTAAGCGTGGGCCCGTCCCAGGACATGAACCGGGCGAGACCTCCCGCGCGGGCCACCGTATCGGCGCCCGGTCTCAAGTAAAGGTGGTACATATTGGAGAGCACGACCTCCACGCCGGCTTCCTTGAGCTCCCGCGGGGGGACGGCCTTGACCGTGCCCTGGGTCCCCACGGTCATGAAAACCGGAGTGTGGGCCACGCCGTTCGGGGTCTTCAAGATGCCCGCCCTTGCACCACTCCTCTTGTCCGTATGCAGGACTTCGAATTCCATCTGCCGCCCTTCTAAAGAATCAGCATGGCATCGCCATAGCTGAAGAACCTGTAATGTTTCTCTATTGCCTCGCGATAAGCATCGAGTATAAACT
>JAUVJV010000324.1 GCA_030592245.1 Candidatus Eiseniibacteriota bacterium | reverse complement strand
CGTTCGGGAGGATGCATCTCGCTGTCGCGCCGAAGTGTAACATCCAGTGTAACTACTGTATCAGGGAGTTTGACTGCGTAAATGAGAGCAGACCAGGTGTTACAAGTCAGGTGTTATCGCCTGAGGAGGCGGTCGTCCCCGCCAGGTTGAGCCTTTCCGGCCCCTGCGAGCGTATCTTCTTAAGCGACCACAGGTAAGGCGGCTACCCCCTTTTGTGGCATGTCTTATGCAAAACTCCATATGCAGGATGGTGTGTGTTGTTATGGACAATGAAACCAGATCACTCACAGTACTTCTGTGTGCGTTTATCTCTTGCGCGTTTCTAGTAGCCCTCGCCGCGCCCTGTCTCGCATCGCACGATTATCCAAGGATCTGCAACTACTTCACAGGATACACCGATCTTGAGTATTGCGAGATGCTGAGCCGCTGGGATGTGGCAGTCCTCAATTGCATCGTGCAGGACAACAGGCCCGAGATGCCGGATTCACTCAGGACTCTCAATCCGGACATGACCCTTATCACGTATTTCCCTGTGGCATGTGTATGGGCGGGATACGATTCGATGGGAAGGATCGGTTCCGGCTATGGCGATAAGGTCGCCGATGCCGATTGGTGGCTCTATGACACACGGGGAAACCGCATAGGCGCCTCGGACTATGCCTGGGTGGTCAACCTCAGCACCAAGTGTCCCAGGGACGGCAATGGGCAGACCCTGTACGAGTGGCTGGCGGAATACATAGGCGATGAGATCGCCTCATCGGGAGTGTGGGATGGGCTGCTCCTTGACGGCTTGTTTGAGAGGGCTTCCGGGCTGAACAATATGGAGCACTTTTTCACCGAGCTGCCGGCTGCGGTTGATGCCGACCGCGATGGGATCGCCGATCATCCCGAGAGCCTGGACGTATGGTGGGGTCAGGGACTCGAGTCCTTTCTGATCCTTCTCCGAGAGGAGGTCGGCGATTCGCTGATACTCGTGGGCAACGGCAAGAACCCCAGCAAGGCGGGCTATCTCAATGGCGGCATTCGCGAGAATTTCCCCACGATGCACGGAGGCTGGGAGGAAAACATGTTCGCGGACTATGGCTATCTCAGCATGTGCCGCGATTATCTTCAGGATCCCATGAATCTTACCCTGATGCTGTGCTGGTGGATAGACGAGGAGGCCGACATGTATGGCCCGAGGCGAACTGGTTCCTATGAGAGATTTGTTCGCTTCACCCTTTCGAGTTCACTCCTGGGCGATGGCTACTATATTCTCAATGGCAAAGAGAGCCAGCTCTGGTGGGAGGACCTCTATGACCTCGACCTGGGAAGCCCCATCTCAGACGCCTACCTGGATTCGGTCTGGAATGACATGTATGACTGTTACAGCACGGTCTGGAAACGGGACTTCTCCAATGGGGTGGTCTACTGCAACCCCTATGACCAATACCTGACCCTCGAAGACGGCACCTGGCTCAGTCCAAGAGACGGAAGGATCAGGAGCTTCAGTCCCCCAACCGGAACGACCGTGGAAATCCTCGAGGATACCTCGCAGCGTGAGTTCGACCAGGCCGACAATGCCATAACCTACTCGGTACTGCTGACCAACTCTGCTGATGAGGCCACCTATTCCTATGTGTGGGCCAACCTCCTGGATGGTGCGGACACCCTGGCGGCCAGTGCTGAGTCCGAATACCTGGTTGGAGCGGGTGGCACCCACTCCACGGACAGGAGCCTGAGAATCCGTAATGCCGTCCCGTGTGGGACCTACTGCCTTGAGGTAGTCCTCGCAGGCGAGAACCGCGCCGTCGTCGACAGGGATACCATTCTGGTGACAAGAGTCGTCGACTTCCGCAAAGTGCAGAAGCAGGATGGAGATCTCTCTCCGGAGCAGGACAATCTTCTGGTTTTTCCTCAGCCCCTCATCGGGCCTGACGCGACGATGAAACTGGAGGTGAAGGGAATTCATTCATCGAGCAAATCACTCACGGTCAGGCTCTACGATGTCAGGGGAAGGTTGGTACGGACGATCATCGAGGATGAACCCGATGAGGATTCGGGTCTCGAGATTCAAATGAGAGCCGAAGGGGGTGGATCATTGGTACCCGGCGTGTATTTCGTTACCGTCGAGACCGGAGACCAGGTCCTCAGGAAAAAGGTTGTGCTCCTCCACAACTAGTCCCGCCCTTGGCGGCCGGCACCATTAATCACCTTGACTTTCTTCCCTCTGGATGTTACTTAAGCTCTGTTCCACAAAGTGAGGGTTCTGCTACGGACGATCTTGCAGCCTACATAGTGCTCATAGTACTGGCGGTTTTTCTGGCGTCAGGGCTGTGGTTCGTGGTTCTGCGGCAGCTCTTTGGTTGAAATAGTCTCCCGGGATCTTGACAGTGCTGAAACTGGTTGAAATCGTGCTTGGAATGGCTCTCATGTACTTCGGCATAGAGAAGATCTGCCATGCCGACCAGGTCAAGAGCGTCATATTCGGATTGATTGCCATCGCCGGTCTGATAGTCACAGTCCACGGGCTCCTGGTTTACCTGGTTCCCGGGTTTTTCGGCCCGAGCTAGTCCTTTCGCGCTCATCCTCAAAACGCCTAAAGAACCTCCCTCGGAGTGCCGAATCATCTTGAAGAGACGCATACCGGCGTCGAGACGCTCGTACCCGGCATCGTAGCACAGGGAGTGCTTGTGGACGAAAAGCGCAGCATACTGGTTGTCGACGATCAGGAAAGCATGCGGACCCTTCTTAAGGATATGCTCGAGGTCATCGGCTATGAAATCACTCTGGCCGAGGGCGGCGAGGAGGCCCTTTCACTCCTGCAGTCGCGCGACTTCAACCTTGTGCTGAGCGATCTCAACATGCCCGGAATGGACGGCTCGGCGCTCCTAAGGGCGATCAAGGCTACATGGCCGAGTCTCCCCGTTGTGATTATCACCGGCTATGGCACCTTCCATACCGAGAAGAGGGTGATGAAAGAGGGCGCCGCCGGATACATATCCAAGCCCTGCACCCTGAGCAAGATCGAGAAGACCATGTCCTCGGTCATCAGTCACAAAGTCTGATCAATCCAGCCGATTGAGCTAAACACCTCTTCCAGCTGCGCCGATAGCTTTCCTGTGACGACGTCAAACCGATTGGAGGAAGACTGATGGCTGTATGCCCCTATCTGACTGGAGTCTGGACCTTCCGGTGCCTCGCCAGGCCCAACATGGTCATACCGACCATAACCGAGGAGACGCGCTACTGCCTGAGCGAGAACCCGGAGCGCTGCCCGCACTATGTGACCGCGAAGGGCGGCAATCGCAGAAGCGATCTCGTTACGAGGCCCAGTCCGGACATCAGGTCCAACTGACAAGATCAGTTGACACATGTAAACCAGCCTTGACAGTCTAGCCGGCCCAGATAGCCACGTACTCAAGCCTGCGCACATTAGGCGCGGGCATTTTTCTTGCTCATTCACTGCCTCGTGGGAAAGCGCGCGCGTCGTCCATCGATCTTCTTCCTTGCCGCGTTGTGGGCGGGGTTGCTCCTGGGTGGAAGCTCGGGCGGCCACGCATGGATCTTCGTGGCGTGCCTCGTTCCGGCCCTCGCCGGCCTTATCCTCTCCAGAGGAGCCCGGAGGGGTCTGGGGCTCCTTGCGGCCTGCATGTTCCTGCTTGGGATCTTAAGAAGCCCCGACTCCAGCTGGAACAATGCCGGCAGCGACATGGAGGCCCTTCCGGACAGGTTTCCGGTGGTCTTAAGGGTGTCCCCCGTCCCATTTTCAAGCCTGGACACGGGACGGCTTAAAGCCCGCGTCAATGAGGTTATTGCCGGTTGCCCCTCG
>JAUVJV010000197.1 GCA_030592245.1 Candidatus Eiseniibacteriota bacterium | reverse complement strand
TCAGGACCTTGTATACATGCTGGCCTGAACTCGCTCTCACGGAGAGTACATACATGCCCGGGGCCACCAGAGAGCCGGTCTCGTCACGTCCATCCCAGACTATCTCCTGCGTGCCTGACACGGGGGCGAACCTGCGCAGCATTCTTCCCCGCACGTCATAGATCTCAAGGGCCTCAAACATTACCGGCTCATCCAGCGAGAAGGCCCTGAGGACAACACTCGACTGAAACGGGTTGGGAGATGCCGTCAGGGCGACTCGCCCCTCCCACTCTCCCGGGAGCGAAAGCATGAACTCACGAAGGCCATCAACATTCTCAGGCGAGGTGAGGTCGTGGTTCTCGATCTCTCCCCCACACCGGGCCCTGGATCCACCGAAGAGCACTCGGAAATCCTCAGCGAAGATCTCCGTGATCCTGGACGCATGGCTGGCCCCCGGGTCTACCTTGGCTGACGGCAGACCTCGAAGGTCGGCATAAGCCTGCCAGAGGTCCATTCGTGATCCGGGCATCAGCATGTGATGGATGACATGGCCGATCTCATGTACAACAGTGTAATGGATATGGTCCAGAGGATACTGCACCCTTCCGGGCGAGAGAAAGATCACGCTCCCTTCCGCGGAGGAGTTGGGCAGATCCTGCCGTGGCACCGGCAGTATGAGGATATCGATGTCAATCCCATCCATGGGGTAATCCACGCCGCACACGGCTTCCGCCACTACCTCCAGCTGCATTGGGTGACCCTGGGGCGGCGCTCCAGGTGATAGCTTCCAGTCGCGCGTGCCAGGAAAACAGAGATAGGTCTCGCCACCCGATTGCCGGCAGTAGCTCTCCAAATCGGCGGCCGTGTGAATCCTGACATTTCCCACAGTGAGGACCTCGGCCCCCAGGGGACTCGAGACTGCCAGGACAAGCGCCAGGATGAGAATTGTCAGAGATCCGGCCAGCAGTGATCTTGCCACCTTGCTTGAGTCACCTCCAAAAACAAAAAGGCCCACCGAAAATCAGAGCGATCTTCGGCAGCCCTACGGCTTCGAACCCCCGGGCGTTGCAGGAAAACCCACCTTTTCGGTATCGCTCTCTTGTGGTGTTCCCGCTCGCCCAACCACTGCCTAGTATACCACGGCCAGGAGACCGAGGTCAATGCATTTGAGGCTGTAATGGGAGCGGGGACTGTGGTGTTTTGCCGGGATTGTGGTTTATTGGAGGAATAAACGGAACTGCGTGAGTCAGGCGCTTGAGAGCGGGGCCGAGCTGAGGGGCACCCTGGAGAAGAAAAGGGGCAGAAACCCGTTTCTCAATGAAGTTGGAAACGCGTGCCTGTCCCCTTTGCGCCGCCTCGTTCCCTTTGCGCCGCCTCGTTCACCCGTGGAGGATGGGTGATTTCGCGCAGGTGTCTTACCTGCAGTAGCGATAGCTCCTGAGGAGTTCGCCGGCAAGCCTCAGGAGAAAGTGCGAGTTCTCAAGCAGAAGCCCCTCCTGTCTCAGCAGATGGCATATCATCCTGCCCCTGTGGAGATTGAGGGCCTGTTCCTGGACATCTTCTCTACGATGTGGTGAGTGCATTTTCTTCCTCTTCCTTGAGATCTATCATGCGGATACCATCGGCGTATTCAGTGGGCGCGGCTTCCCGGAGTGACTTGAGGCGCGTTACCACTGCCTCGATCTCCCGGCACTCGTCCTCGATGGTATCGAGGGCTTTGATGCCCTCCTTGTTCATGTTCCCGATGCTTTTCATGAAACGGACCGCTGCCTTGATCCCGGAGATGCTGTTGTTGATGCAGTGGTTGATGCTGACTACGACCTCGCCGATCGCCGCAAGCCGCTCGACCTTCACCAGGTCCTTCTGGGTCTGCTTGAGGAGATCGTTGAGATGCGCCAGCTCCTTGACCTTGTTCTGCAGGGCCTCGTTGGTCGTGCTCAGTTCGAAGATCAGCCTCTGGTTGTCCAGCGCCAGCAGCCTCTTCTCGATCGCTTTCCTGACATGCGCCACGATCTGGGTGGAGGTCAGGGGCTTGGACAGGTAGGAGTGGGCTCCCTCGTGCATAGCATCTGAGGCGGACTTCACGCTTGCATAACCCGTGATCATTATCACCTCGGTCAATGGGAAGACGCGCTTGACGGAGGTGAGTATCTCGCTTCCCGATACCTCGGGCATCTCGAGATCGCTGATTACGAGGTCATACTCCTGGGAGGTCGCCGCGATCAGCGCGTCTCCCGAGCTGGTGTACAGGTCAGGCGTGTAGCCCGCTCTCTTTAAGACCTCGCCGAGGACCGCCACGATATCTTCATCGTCATCGATTACCGCGATCCGGATGGTGGACAGTTCATCTGGCTTATCTGTGTTAATTGTCTCCATGCTCGCCCCCACATCGGCGGGGCAGCCACACATGAAATGTGCTCCCCTGTCCGGGTTTGCTGACGACGTCAATGCTGCCGCCGTGCGCTTCCACAATTGCCTTCGCGACTGACAAGCCGAGACCCGCACCCGCAAACCGCCGGGTATGCGTCATGTCGCCCTGGGTGAATGAGTTGAAAATGCTGCCGATCTTGTTGTCCGGTATTCCTATGCCGGTGTCCAGAATCGAGAGGCGCACGCCATCCGGTTCTGAAGTACCTGTCATTCCGATTTTCACGGCGCCGGATTCGAGATTGAACTTGATGGCGTTCTCGAGGATATTGGTCACGGCCACCCCGAGCTTCTCGGCGTCGCCAAGCAGTTTGCCGTCGTCGGTCTGATCGAAACTGATGGCTATCTCCTTGGTCTTGGTCAGAGGGTCCACCCTGGAAATGGACTCACCGATCACCTGGGACAGGTCGATCTTGTCGCTGGTAATCAGCAGATCCCCGGCATTGGCTTCGGTCATCAGAAGAAGATTGAGTATCAGCATCTCCAGGCGTCCGAGGTTGTCCTTCATCGCCCTCAGCCAGGTCTTCTCCGTGGTACCGGTGTCCTTACCCTCAGCCAGGAACTGGGTCATCATGGACAGGTAGCCCTTGAGAGACATAAGAGGCGTGCGAAACTCATGCGAGACCGTGCCTATGATGTCGGACTTGATCTGGTCGATCTCGATCAGCTTGCGGGTCAGATGAGAGAGCTCGACGTTCTTCCTCAGGAGCCTGCGCTTTTCCAGCCCGAGTCGCACGGTCTTCTCCAACTCATACATGGAGAAGGGTTTCACCACGTAGTCATATGCACCCTTCTTGAGCGCATCGACGGCCGACTGGACGCTGGCATATCCCGTCATGATGATGACGACGGTGTCCGGGTCAGCGTCCATGACATGCTCCAGCAGCTCGACCCCGTTCATCCCCGGCATCCTCAGGTCGCTGATCACTATGCTGAAGTCCTTGTCGTGGATGATCCCCAGGGCCTGCCTGGAATTCAGAGCACTCTCGACTTCATACCCGCGCAGGGTGAAGAACTCCGAAAGAGCACCCACCACCGCCTCTTCGTCATCAACAACCAGGATGCGGTCCTTTCTCTGGCGTTTATCCACGGCCGAGAGGTGTTCACTTTCGAGAACTGCGGTAGACGAGACATCAGACGACAGGTTCTGACTGGTCACTGCGGTCTCCTTGGGTTTAGTGGGTGGAAACGAGTTGACGGGAAATGGTCTCGTCCGCAACGGTCGCGACACTGCCACGACCGCCGGAACCCCGTTCGGTGATCGAGGAAATCAGCGAATCCTGCACCGACTTAAGCCTGCCCCGGAGTCTGAGCATGGCTTTGGTATGTATCTGGGAGACCCTGGATTCGCTCACGCCAAGCGTACGCCCTATCTCCTTCAGCGTCATGTCCTCGTAGTAGTAGAGCGCCACGACCGTGCGTTCCTTCTCCGGGAGGTTGAGGATTGAGTTCGCGAGGGTGTCCTTCATTTCCTCGCTCTCGATGTGGGTTGACGGACTGACGCCGTCCTTCGCACAGACGAGGTCTATGATGCGGGTGGTCCTCTCCCCTTCCTGGTTCCCTACAAAGTCATCCAGGGACAGCAGACCGGCGGAGACAACCTCTTCCACGATCGACCTGAACTCGTCGACCGACATATTGAGTTTCCGTGATATTTCTTCATCGCTCGCGGCGCGGCCCAGCTCGTTCTCGAGGCTGTTGTAGGTCTCTTCCACCATGCGGGCCTTGCGTCTCACCGAGCGGGGCACCCAGTCAAGCGACCTCAGGTCATCGACGATTGCTCCCCTTATCCGGGCAACGGCGTAGGTCTCGAACTTGGTGTCACGACCCGCATCATACTTGCCGATGGCATCCATCAGGCCGACGACCCCGGAGCTGACCAGGTCGTCGATCACCACTGAAGGAGGAACCGACATGGCCATCTTCCCGGCGACATATCTCACCAGGTAGAGATACTTCTGGATCAGGGTATCCCTGACAGCCGTCGACTCCGTTCTGTGAAAGGTTGCCCAGAGTTCCGCAAGTTCCTGAGGGGTGGTAGCAACGCGTGTCCTGTTCATCTCTTCACCATCCTTGCTGTCATCCGTTGTCCGATTCTTTTACAGACCAGCCTCATGTAATTGCAGCTTCTGTGCCCGGATCAGCAGATGTGAAGAAACTAAGAATCGTATGTTAACTGAATGTATTACAATGGATTAGCGACGCAACGCCATCGGAAACACCGTTTTAGGACGGAATTGGAGGGCTGCGCACGGCCTGAACGCTCTAGTGACGTTAGAATCAACACCTTACAGTGCTAACCCGAGGCCAGGATCAGGGGTGGGGTGGTAAGAAACCATCCACCTCAATTCTGAGACTTCATGGCCGGGAGGAGTCAAACACCGACAAGATGGAAGGGATTGAAACGCCGGTTAGCCCTTTGCAGTGAAGCTTTACAGAAGTTTGCCCGGGCAAGCCCGGCGTCGAGTGATGGGCGCTTCAGGGGGGTGTGGTCAATAAGTGATCGATCGGTCAGTTATTTGCCAGGTCGTAAACCTTGATCTTCTGCCGGAGCGTCTGCCTGGTTATGCCGAGCACACGCGCGGCCTTGCTCTTGTTACCGTCGGCCCACTTGAGAGCCTCTTCGATGGCTCTGCGTTCGGCCTCCTTCAAGCTGATCGGCAAGCCTCCTTCAGGACTTGAGCCCAAAGTTGAGATGCCTGCAGCACGGCCATTGAGGATCTCGCGCGGGAGATGCTCGGGAAGAATGAGATCGGTGCTCTCCAGGAGAATCGCGCGCTCGATGATGTTGCGAAGCTCACGCACATTGCCGGGCCAGTCGTACTCCATCATGACGTTCCGGGATTCACGCGACAGCCCAAGCACCGAACGGTTGAGTTCACCGTTGAAATAGTCAATGAAGTAGCTTGCCAGGATGGGAATGTCCCCC
>JAUVJV010000163.1 GCA_030592245.1 Candidatus Eiseniibacteriota bacterium | reverse complement strand
TGACCTGGATTCTTAAGAGAATCGGAGGATAAGCCTTGGGTGAGAGCATGGCGGGCCTTAAGCGTACGCACACTTGTGGTGATCTCGATGCATCCGCGGTGGGAAACACGGTCACCCTGATGGGATGGGTGCACAGGAGGAGGGACCACGGCGGCGTGGTCTTCATCGACCTGAGGGACCGGTATGGAGTTACCCAGGCCGTTTTCAAGCCCGAGAACGAGGAGTTGATGGAGAAGGCCCGGCAGCTGAAGCAGGAATTCGTGGTGGCCTTGACCGGCACCGTGGAGGCGCGCCCCGATGACATGATAAACCGGGATCTTAAGACCGGCGGGATCGAGGTCCATGTGAATACCCTTCGGATCCTTAATGAGTCCAGGACGCCCCCGTTCGTAATTGAGGATGAAGCCCAGGCCCTGGAGGACCTGAGGTTCAAGTACCGCTATCTCGATCTCAGGAACCAGGTACTCAAGGAGAACATCATCCTCCGGCACCGGGCAACGACCGCCGCCAGGGAGCATCTGGATTCCCTGGACTTTCTTGAGATCGAGACCCCACTCCTGGTCAAACGTACTCCCGAAGGGGCGCGGGACTTCATGGTCCCGAGCCGGCTTAATCCCGGCAAGTTCTATGCACTGCCCCAGTCGCCGCAGCTCTATAAGCAGATCCTCATGGTCTCGGGCTTCGACCGCTACTTCCAGCTGGCAAGATGCATGAGGGATGAAGACCTCAGAGCCGACCGGCAGCCGGAGCATACCCAGATCGACCTCGAGATGAGCTTCATCGCCGAGGAGGATGTCTATGCCGTGGTCGAAGGCCTGATGAAACACATCTGGAAGAAGGCCATCGATGTCGATGTGGAGATTCCTTTTCAGAGGATGACTTATGCCGAGAGCATGGCCGGGTACGGTACCGATAAGCCCGATCTTCGGTTCGGCCTCGAGATACAGGAGATCACCGACTTAGTCGCCGCGAGCACCTCCGACATGTTGAAGGGTGCGGCGGGCAAGGGTGGCGCATTTGCCATCGGCTCGCTCGCGGGTGCCGCGCTTTCCCGGAAGAACGTCGACGCGCTTGAAGAGGCGGCCAAGAAGCTGGGTGCCGCCGGCCTGGCACGCGGCAAGCTCGCTGCCGATGGGACCTCCACCGGTATCTTTCGATTCTTCGACGAGGAGAGCCAGGCAAAACTGCGTGAGATGTTTGGCCTGGATAAAGATGGCCTGGTCCTCATCGTGGCCGGAGACCGGGAGATCTCACTTAAGTCCCTGGGCGCCGTCAGGCTCAAGCTCGCCGAGATGTGCGAACTTGTGCCCCAGGGTGAGTTTCGCTTCGTCTGGATAACCGAGTTCCCGCTCTTCGAGTGGGATCCTGCCCTTGAGGCGTGGACGCCTGCCCATCATATGTTCAGCATGCCCCTGGAATCCGACATGGACTTTCTTGAGAGCGATCCGGGCCGCGTGCGTGCCAGGCTTTACGACCTTGCGCTCAACGGGGTGGAGCTGGGTTCCGGCAGCATAAGAAACCATGTCCGCAGCGTCCAGGAACGCGTGATGAAGGTGATCGGCCTGGATGAGAAGGAGGCCGAGCGCCGTTTCGGGTTCCTGCTCGAGGCCTTCGGCTACGGTGCTCCTCCTCACGGCGGGATCGCCCTGGGTGTGGACCGCATAGCCATGGTGCTCGCGGGAAAGGACAATATCCGGGACTTCATAGCTTTCCCCAAGACCACGAGCGGGGCCTCGCTGATGGATGACTGTCCTTCCGAGGTGGATGACCGCGATCTTAAGGACCTCTATATAAAGATCGACCTTCCCAGGAAAGACTAGCATCCCCGGGAAAGACTAGCATCACTTCCCGGCGCCGGGCCTGTCGGCGCGACGGCGTCTATCAGTGTCTCGATGTCCAACCGCCTTACTCAATGACCCCCCGGTGGCCATTCCCCCAACTTGGCGATCGGGGCTCGCATGCGTATAGTGGTATCGAGGGAACATCAGGGAGGTGACCTTGTACGGTGACGAGAGCAGAGCCACTGGCGAGACCGCATACATTCATCATCCCGGCACTGTGCACTGTCGGCATTCTGCTCATCGATCTATGCCTTGCCTTCTGTAATGGATCATCAAGGGCCGCGTCGGTCCCGAACCGGCGGAGTCCGGATGACCTGCTCCTATCTTATGCCATTGCCCATGAGACCGAGAACCTGGAGATGTACGCCGGCCTGCTTCACGATTCGTTCATGTTCGAGTGGGGTCCGGGATATATAAACACTCTGGATTGTCCTCCGGAGAGGACCTGGTTCAAGAAGGCAATGGCCATCGAACTGACCCGTGAGATGTTCCATGAGCCGAGAATCCTCAAGATAGAAATCGATCTTTGTCCTCTCGATGGGTGGAGGCAAAGCTCTGCGAAAGAGCTGGAGGCGATGGGCGTCTCTCCTGACACTCAGGCACTGCAGATCACGCTCGACCCCGTGATCCACCTCCTGATCTCCGAGCCCGGCGGTGAGTCGTGGGTCCTTGATGTTCACCATACCTGGTTCTATGTCACCGTGGTTCCCGACCCCGCGCAGCCCGGCTCATGGGTCATCCTTCACATCACCGAGGATGTCGAGCCCATCTGATGCAGCTGCGGGGCAGCTGGATGAAGTGTGACCGCGGGTGGGCCGAATCCATGAAAAGGAAATAGACTCAGGGCACGAGCGATGCAAGGGCCTGTCTGGGGCCGGGCAGGTTCGGATGTTCCCGGATTGCAGCCTCAAGGAACCGGCGTGCATCATTCTGGCGTCCTGCCGCACGCATCTGGTTTGCGTAGATGATGTAGGAGTCATTGTCCATGGGGTCGAGCTTGAGGGCATAGCGGGCATGGTTGGCTGCTTCCAGGGACTTGCCCGACCTGGCATAGACTAGTGCCAGGTTAAAATAGGTATCCGGGAATTCGGGATCGAGCTTGATGGCCTCATTGAAAAACTCCATTGCAGGGCCGAAACCCTGGGTCTGGAAGGTGGTCACCCCGAGCCCGACAAGGGCCCTGGGGTTCTCGGGGTTCACCCCGTAGGCTTTGAGGTAGAACTCGTGAGCCCGGCCGAAGTCTCCGCGCGACAAGGCAAGGGCTGCGACATTGATATAGGGAGCGTCCGTTAGGGGACTCAGGCGTATGGCTTCAAGATAGAGCGATTCAGCTTCTTCCGGCTGGTTCTTGAGCTCGGCCAGGAACCCGAGATTGTAGATGGCGCCGGCATAGTCCGGCCGTACCCCGAGGGCTTGCCGGTAGCAGGACTCTGCACGGGCGAGCATCCCCCTTTCCTGGTAAACCCTGAGCCCGAGGCTAAGCCAGGCGGCTGCATCCCGGGGGTTCATCTCAAGCGCCCTGGAATAATACGATTCCGCTCCCTCGAGATCGCCCTCATCTGCCAAGGTGCCTGCAAGGCTGTAATAGGCGTCCGGGTTCATCTCCCCCGGCATAGGCTTTACGTTCCAGTTTGAAAGGACAAGCAGCATCACCATGCCCGCCAGAGCCGCGGTCCTCATTCTTCCTGAATTCCACCATCCGCGTATCCCCGACCAGCCATAGGCAAGAATAAGTATCATGGGTAACACCACCGGGAGCCGGTACCGTGCGGTTATGAAGAAAGCGATGACAGTGAGGGAATAACCCGCCCCGTATGCCAGGAGCAGAAGGGCATTGCCGTTGCGCCTCCGGAATGCGAGCAGGCAACCCGGCCATGCGAGGGGAAGGAGGAGGCCGAACGGGAAGGCCAGTCCCGCTCCGCCGGGCAGGCGCACCTTCCAGAGCAGCAGCCTCAAGATACCGGAGTACTCCCGGAACGGATAGATCTCCTGGTTGCGCATGATCTCATCGCCTCTGGAGATGAGATACGTCTTGTAAAGCAGGAGGCGAGCATACTCTGCCGGACTCGCGGCCGCGTATCTCCGGGCTTCCGCAAAGAAGTAGCCTGACATCTCGGGACCTACCCGGCGGCCTGCGCGAACGTGCTTCTCAACAAACTCATCGAAGTCCGCACCCGGCCTGATGGCGATCCTGGCGCCATAATCCCCTGAATTCCCGAGATAGAAGTTGAGCCCGGCATTGGATGAGACCAGAACCAGTTCATCCTGAAGCGTGAGGTTCCGAACGGTTATCGGGGCAACCACAACCACGATGCCCAGCGTAAACATGACGGTAGCCAGTGCTATCCTGCGGGACGGCCAATGCCAGGTTCTGCCTCGCAATAGTATCCAGATCCAGAACACCGGAACGACCGCCAGGATATTGGTGGCCGCCAATGCCCTCAGACCCAGGATCAGGCCGGGAAGAGCCCATCGCCATGAGCTCTTACCCTTTGATGCGCCAAACAGGAGAATGAAAAACACGATATCCAGGAAAAGGGTAAGGGTCGGCGCCAGGATCTCACCGTCAAAGAAAATGAATAATGGATAGCAGGCAGTGATGAGCCCGGCGATCCAGGCGGCCTTCTCATTGAAGAGCCGTCTTCCCAACATGAACATCCCTGCCGCAGAGAATCCGCCCAGGACCACCTGCACAATCCGGGGCCACAGAAGATTGACGCCGAAGATCTTATAGACTAGAGCAAGGAAATAGGTGGTTAGCGGTGCCTGGAAGAAGGCCCTGCCACCTATCCAGTCTCCGCTCCGTATCATCCTCAGGGCATCACTGTGGTAGTCCCAGGCATCAACGATGGGATGGTAGAAGAAGGGATTAGCCCTGATCTGATAGAGGTGGATCAGGCGAAGAACAAGCGCAACCGCCAGAATGACCATGGGGGCCACCCAGTCGCGCTTGCCTGAGGATCTGCTGCTTCTGGTTTCGTTCATCATTGTCAGGTGGTTGCCTTAAGGATGCCAGCAACAGGATAGGCCTTTCCGGAGAGAGCGTCAACAGGAGACCCTCAGACCTTGGGGGGGAGTCGCGAAGTTCTAGTCCTGTTGGGGGAGCCGGAGTTAAGCGGAAACAGCCTAACACACATCGTGGCGAGCAGTCGTGTTGACAAGTGCTTGTGACTGTGATAGTTGGAGAGCGTGCGGTACTGAGTGTTATGTGGATGCAACAGCCGTCCATAGCACCGCTAACAGGATCAGTGTAAGCCGTAGCTAGGCGCATGAGAGGATCACCAGGGAGAGCCTAGTCCGCTCGCCTGCCTCGCTCCGTGAGTACAGATATCAGTTGCGATTATTCGAGTGATGTACTGAAATCGATTGTGACGGATGAATGCGGAATCACGAGAAGGGCTGTCTCGGGTAAATGTGTAGGGCGAGAAGAATCAAGGCATTTTGACCTGCGAATGGAGGAATGCTATGGAATTCGATGAAGGGCTGGGCATTTTCTTGTGGGTTTTAGTAATTGTCGCGGTAATTGTTCTCATCGTAAATTACCGAAAAGGCAAGATAGGCCTGGCGATGACCGCTGGGTTTATTCTACTTGGAATCGGGATTGCAGGTGATGTACCATTGCCCACTGTGGCCCCTGGTCTTGCATACTTACACAGCAAAGCATCACTACTTACTTTTCTTGGCCTGTTGTTAATACTCGGTTCTTGGTGTGCGTCTTGGTGGGCGACTCGAAGAAACAAGAGAGAAGACTGAAGGCGAGCTAAGAAGACCTCCATTAGCGTTGGGCGCCGCCTAACAAGCGCTTCCAGCAGACGAAGCCTCCGGTGGCTCATGCGATCCCAGCGCCATACGAAAAAATGGGGTTGGAGTCGGGGCCGAGCGAAACAGGGGTCTTGAGAACGCGTCTACCTGTACGCTACTGGCCAGCGACCGGCATCCTCCCAGGACTGTCGAGACCAACACAGAAAAGGAGATGAGCGATGGAGATCACGATCGTTGGGAGCGGTCATGGCGGTTGTGCCATGGCAGCCGTGCAGGCAATGCATGGTCACAAGGTCAACCTCATCAAACTTGGTA
>JAUVJV010000171.1 GCA_030592245.1 Candidatus Eiseniibacteriota bacterium | reverse complement strand
CGAGCTGATAGGGCATGAGATAGAGAATAGGTTCGTCGTAGATGCTCCAGTAGGCGGCATCCCCCACGAGTTCCTCGAGTTCCTCGGGTATGGTCACCTCTCCCACGATGGTCTGGGCCGCCAACATTCCCAGAGTCTCGAAGAAGCCCGGCGTTCCGGGGAGGACCTTGAAGTGGACCTTCTCATCGGCGGGGATTCCGGCCCGGCTCCGGGCGAGGCTTATCGCATCGCTGAGGCCGCCGATCCGGTCCACCAGGCCCAGCTCGTGGGCTCTCCGGCCTGACCAGACGCGGCCCTGCGCTACCTCGTGGACGTCATCTGCGCCCATGCCGCGGCCCTCTGCCACATCCGCCACGAACTTGCCGTAGAACTTGTCCACGTAGTACTGGGCTGTTTCCAGGTCCTCCTCGGTCACGTCCCGCCAGGTCGGGAACATGCCGGCCCGCTTTCCCCTCATGAAGATATCCTTATTGGCCCCGATCTTCTCATAGAGCCCGCGGGTGTGGAGCCAGAGACTCAGGACCCCGATGGAGCCGGTGATCGTGGCCTCGTCGGCGAGGATCGAGGTGCCATTGCATGATATGTGGTAGCCACCGGAAGCGGCGACCCCGCCCATCGATATGATCACGGGCTTCTCCTTGGCGGTCAGCTCGATCTCTCTTCGGATCATGTCCGATGCAGTCATCATGCCGCCGGGCGAGTCCACGCGGAACACAACCGCCTTTACCGCGCCATCGTTCCGCATCACCCTCAATGCCTTGCTTATGGTCTCGGAGCCCATTATGTCGCCCACGAACATTTCCCTGCGGCTGCTTCCCGTCACGATGCCGCCGACGCCATAGACTATTCCGATGGCCGGAGGTTCATCCCACCTCAGGTCGGCGGGCTTGCGGTCGGCGAAGTCGCCGTAGGAGACGCGGAACGAGGCCTTGGGGGCCAGCATTTTCACGATACCCGGTATCTCATCCCAGTAGGCGAGGGTATCCACCAGGCCCTCTCTCAGGGCCTCGGACGGGATGAAGGGTCCCCGGTCGATCATCTCCAGCACATCGGTCCTGCTGAAGCCCCGGCCCCTGGCGATGTCTCCGACCAGCTTGTTAAAGACATCGTCCAGAAGCGCGTTAACGGCTTCCTTGCCGGGCTCGGTGTATTCGTTCTCGGTCAGGGGCTCAACCGCCGACTTGTATTTCCCGACCCTGGCATAGTAGGCCTTGAGGCCGAGCTTCTCGAGCGTTCCCTTGAGGAAGGGCACCTCGGACCTGAGTCCCACCAGGCCTATGTAGCCGTTGGGGGTCAGCACGATATAGTCACCGGCCGTGGCCAGGTAGTAGACGCCGTTTCCGGGGGTCTCCATATAGACCACCACCGCCTTGCCTGATTTCCGAAAGTCGATCAAGGCCTGGCGCAGCTCATCGAGGATCGCGAAATTGGCGGATAGGCCCCCGCAACGCAGGACGATGGCCTGTATGTCCCTGGTCTCTTCTGCGTAATCGATCTTGGCCAGCAGCTCGCCCAGGGTGTGGCGGGGCCCGTCGCCTCCGAAGAGGCTGAAGGGCGGGCGCGTCTCGGCAATGTGCCCACTCAGGTTGATCTCCAGGTAGCTGCGCTGCGGCATCACGACGCTTTCCCGCCAGTGAGAGCTCACGGTAGCGAGAACCGCGCCGTGTCCCCCATCCCTGGCATCGCCCTCGCCCTTCACACTGGTGTAAGTCGTGCCGAGGCCTCCCTGTCCGATGAGGAAGGCCAGAGCTGCGCTGAAGTTATTGTCCTCGTCACCTCCGAGCTTCAAGACCATGCCGCGGAGCATCTCGTACTCGAGCCCGAAGGTGAAGAAGGAGGTGGGCTGGGGCTCGGCGAGATCCCCCTTGAGCTCCTCGCTCCGGGCAAGCCAGTTGAGAAAGAGGGAAAAGCGCTCATTCCAGGGCCGCACTGCGAGTGAGGTTTCATAGATGGGCTTAAAGCGCGTCCCGTAGTACGTGGGTTCGTTAAGGTCGCGAGCCACGAAGCCTATCGAGGTGGTCTTATGGGGCCTGAGGAGAGCTCCGATGGCCCAACTCGAGCCCTTATCGATGTCGCTGAGCTTCGATGTATGCCAGGCATAGGATGTGCCGAAGTAGAAGTTCTTAAAAGGGCGCCCCCCGAAAGCAAGGGTGTACCGGCGGGTCGCGAACTTGCGTCGCTCCGTGCCCTGCTCCGTCCTCACCCGGTCATAGAGATCGAAGAACTCCGCCCCGAAGGCCAGATTTCCGAACGAGAGCGAGAAGGCATCATCGCCCGAGAACGTCGAGTCGGCATAGGTGTGAATATAGCTTATGCCCTTGCTCTTCCCGGTTCCCAACGATGCGGAGTTTATCCATAGAGCCAGCGGATCATCCGTAGCAGCCGGCGTCCAGAGCGGGTAGCGGGCACGCATGCCCTCGAAATAGGAGTAGATGGGGCTGGATGAGATGAAGTCCAGGCTGGCCAGCTCCTGGGCAGGGGCCGGCAGGCTCATTGTGAGCATGGCAGCGACCGCGATGCAGCCGGTGAGAACGATCACCTTAAAAGACCCTCTGGAATACCTCGATGGCATGGCAGACCTCCCTTTGTGTGGGTGCAGGGGTTTTGTCGGTGGCAATTCTACCACAGGGTGGAGGAAGGTATCAAAACTCAAATGCCACCGGTCACATCCTGCTGCGGGATTCGGCGGAGTGACGAGGCGTGAGAGGATACGACGTAACAGATAGAGGGAAAACGGACAAAGGAAAAGGGGGAACCCGGAGGGCTCCCCCTTAAGCAAAGCATCTAAAGCAACTACTTCAACATAACCATCTTCTTGTGCATGACGGCATTGGGCGTCACGAAGCGGCAGAAGTAGATTCCGGAACTGACCTGCCTGCCGTGGCGGTCCCTTCCGTCCCACCGTACCTGGTGCCTGCCCGGATCCATTACCGCATCGGTAAGCACATTGACTTCTCTGCCCTGAACATCATACACGGTGATCTGCGCCCTCATCCTGGACGGAACCGCGAAGCGGATGACGGTACCGCTGGCAAACGGGTTGGGAGCGTTCTGGGAGAGACGGAGCTCGGCTCCCGTGTCCTCCTTTTCGTCCTCTATCCCGGCGGTGCAGGCCACCAGAACGATTATGTCGGCTATGTCCCTGGGCTCCATTCTGAAATTGCCGAAGGAGTACGCATAGCAGCCTGTTATATCGATCTTGCTGCCGAAGCCGGGATGGATGTAGTCGCCGAAAGCACCCACATCGACGACATCCGGCCCTAGCCCGTGCGTCCACTCTCCGTTCTCGTTTCTCATGGAGAGGCACTCGGTAGAGTCAACCCTCACAAGGCACCCTTCCCAGGCTTCCGCCGAATCCGAGCCGATGGCCAGTTCGCCCATCGGGGCAAGATCCGGTATCGGGACTCCACCGGTCGAGATCTCATCGAAGTAGTCGATCGATATGATCTCGGTCATGTTGTTGTACTCGTCGACTATTCCCGAGACCGTGATCTGGTCACCGAGGCCCACGCTGCCACCAGGCCAGTAAATGTAGATGCCGTTCCAGGTTCCGGTGCCGTCCCTCATGTAGAAGGGCCCATTGAAATCGGCACTGGCACTGGTCACCACTCCGGAGAGGGTAACCTGCTCGCCCACGATCTGAGAAGCATCGGGCGCCTGGGTGGTATCAGTTCCCGGCGTCTGCACGAAGGCGATATCCGTGATGCCCGCCATGTAGGAGTAGGTCATGCACGAGTCCATAGGCGAACCGAACTCGGTTTCGACATCGCAGACCGTTACCCTGTCCAGACTGTTGTCGGGCTGCAGATCGGTCGTGAGAATGACATGCTTCCTGGTGTCCAGCTGCAAGACGGCACTATGGATAGTCGTCTCGCTCTCGAGGAAATAGTTATCGGTGTTCTCAGCGCTCGTCTCTTCAATTGCCCTGTCGAACACGATCAGCACATTCGTTTCCGAGGTCGCGTAGGCTTGGAGGACGCTGGGTCCGGGGGGAGGTCCCATATATACGAGGTCATCCAGGTCGCGCGGCCAGAGCTTGTAGGAGCCGTATTCTTCGGAGAACACCCCGGTGATCTTCACGAGGGTGTCACCCACGGCCGGACGGCTCAGGGTCGGATACACCAGCTTGTCATCGATGAGCAGACTGTCGTCGCCACCGACACCCGGATGGGTGTGGTATTCCTTTACCGACCACTCACCGTAGGTGTCGTGGAAAGACACCCGGACGGTATCGACGCACATGAACACGCCTTCCCAGCGCTCGGTCAGGGTATCGGGCGGGTCCACCGGTTCCATGGTCAGGTCCAGGCAGCTTAGGAGCACGGGATTGGGCACGCCGTAGCCCTTGGTGACGGGCCAGGCATCATCCACCGAAATCTCCGTCACCTGGCTTACGCCCGTGCCATCGGGATACTCCTGGTACTCCCCGATCACCGTGACGAGGTCACCGACTTCGACATTGTAAGCCGTATCGGGACGGTTGCTGTAGCTATAACAAAGAACACCGCTCCAGGGCCCTCCGCCCAGCTCCTGGCCCCAGAAACCGAACGTATTGGGGTTGTGATCGGCGGCAGTCACGACCACATCGGTGATCTTGATATTGGTATTCTGTGGGTGGGTTTCCCGCTGAAGGGCGTATACGGTGGTCTCGATGTACTCGATTCCCATCCAGACCTCTAAACCCGTGACCGAATTCTCGGTTGCGGAAAAGATATTACCAGCGAAGGCGATCACCCTATCAGCTTTCACATTATTGGCATCCCCGAAGCCGTCGACATTGGCCTGGGTCCAGGTGGTCCCATCGGAGCTCTTCCAGACCTCTCCGCCGGATATGGCGTTCTCGGTTCCAGCATAGAGGTATCCGCCTATCTCTCCGCCGGGGATCACACTCACATTATTGGCGTCTCCAAAGCCGTCGGTGTTTACCTGTGCCCAGGTGGTCCCGTCGGATGATCTCCAGAGCTCCCCGCCGGTCACCGTGTTCCTGGTTCCTGCATAGAGGTAGGTGCCGAAGACATAGAGCGGGTACACGTCACGGTTATTGACGTCTCCGAAGCCGTCGGTGTTTACCTGTGCCCAGGTGGTCCCGTCGGATGATCTCCAGATCTCACCGCCTGTCGCATCGTTCCTGGTCCCAATGTAGGTGTAGCCACCAAAGGCCAGCTTCAGTCCATAAGCTTCTCTATTATTGACGTCTCCGAAGCCGTCGGTATTGACCTGTGCCCAGGTGTTACCGTCGGATGATCTCCAGACCTCACAACCGGTGACGCTGTTGAAGGTCGTGGCGAAGAGAGAATCCGGCTTGAAAACGGGGAGAATGAAGACATTATTGGGGTCTCCAAAACCTCCGGTCATTACTGAATTCCAGACGACGGCATCGCTGGTCCTCCAAATTTCACCGCCGGATGCGTTCCGGGTGCCGGCGTAGAGAACACCGCCATACCTTGCCCCGGTTGCGAGCGCCACATTGTTGGGATTCCCGAAGCCGTCATCACCTGACTTGTATCACGAATACCCGTTCGGGGTCCTCCACATCTCACCGCCTGTGACGGAGTTGGTTGTTCCCAGATAGAGATAACCACCAAAATCACTGTACCAGACAGCCGCGGTGTTGTTGACGTCCCCGAACCCGTCGGCGTTTGACTTTCTCCAGTGAAGATAAGTCTGAGCGCTGACGGTCGTTGCGCATACCACAACTGCGACCATCGTTAAAGCCAAGACCAGCCTTTTCATGCCGTCCTCCCTCTTTCTCTGTGGTCTCCAGCCAAACTGCACAATTGCACCTTCCTTTCGGCATCACCTCCATCCGAAAACCAGTT
>JAUVJV010000109.1 GCA_030592245.1 Candidatus Eiseniibacteriota bacterium | reverse complement strand
GTGACAACATCGCAGGCGGTGTGTACACACGGATCCGTGTCGTTCTCATGATAGGGCATGCAGGCTTCGCTGACGGCACCGTAGGACATCCAGAGATCGTAAGCGGTATCCATCCATCCCCCGCCGCAGCCGTCACCCTCGGTGTTGCACGAGAGTACTGCCTGCTCCGAGATGTTCTCCGTCAATCCGCCATAAATGAGGATCTGTGATTCAAGAGCTGCGGCCGCACAGAAGGCCCAGCAGCTTCCGCAGCCACCCTGGTGGACGACCGGAGTAACGCCGCCCTGGGCCCGCCAGTCGAAGCTCGAGGGGAAGTACATGCCTTCAGGCGCCTGGACCATTCTCCCTGCCTGCCTGGCCCTCGTGACATACTCCTCGAAGTCGGGAGGTATGCGCGTTCCAAGTAGGGCTTCAAACTCTTCTTCGGAGAGATGGGATACCGAGGTAGGCCCGGCCTGCCAGGAGTACCCCTTCTCATCTATCATCTGTCTGATCCGTTCTATGCGTTCCAGCTCTTCCTGTTCAGGGATACGGTCCAGGGCAAGGGCGGGCAGGCAGACGGAAAAGAGCCCTAAAAGCAAAAAAGCGATAGCAACAAAACGCATAGGCACACTCCTTCTGTAACACCCGAGTTGGACCATAACTCCTGGGGTAGGAAAACCGCCTTGACCCGACTATTATACCGCAGATCGAGGGTGCATTTCAAGTGTCTTGATCGCCGCAAGCGCAGATTTCTTGCGGCTCTCCGGCTGCCAGGCCATGGTGGGTCAAAATCAGCACAGACAAACTGAAAAGGTAAACCCGGGAGGCAAGTCATGAGCTGCAAAACTTGTTTAGTCCTGCTTAGCTTGATGGCATTATCCGCAATGACCGGCTGTGGCGGCGACGGTAACGGGGTGGAGGTTAGTGAGCGGCTCAGTATCACTCATATTTCACCCCGGGACGGCGGCCGAGGTGGGTAACTACCATATCGTTATCGTCTGGTGGCAGGATACTGCGTACGATCTTGAGGTGGAGATAAGCGACTGATCCCGCGGGAGCGTGAGATCTGCAAGGGGGGGCTCGCTCTGAAACGGATCTAAGGCTTTGAGGACGGCAACATGAGGCGAAGCGACGTAACTCCTTTATCGCCGTCCTTATCCACCATGTAGATCTTTAGCCTGGGGAGCACCTTCTCCATCTTCTCGAAGTAGATCCGGGATGCGGTAAGGTCCTTGCTCCTGCGGTACTCTCCATAGAGTGAAAGGAAGCGCTCGGCCTCACCGGTGGCCCGAGCGACGCGCTCCTCGCTGAAACCCTCCGCGTCTCTCAGCATTCGCTCGGCCTCTCCCCTGGTGGTGGGGAGAATCGCATTCCTGTAACCCTCCGCCTCGTTGACGATACGGTTCTTGTCTTCCCTTGCGCTTGCGACATCGCGGAAGGCATAGGCCACCTCGACCGGCGGGGTGATCTCCTGGAAGTAGGCACCGATGACCTCGATCCCCACATTGTAGGAATCAAGCACCATCTGGATACGTTCCTTGACCCGGTTCTGCGCCTTGAGTTTCTCGGTCATGAGCAGGGCGTCAACACCCATCGAGCCCACGATCCGGGTCATGGCCTCCTCCGCGGCGGTCTCCACCAGGAGGGTCGCGTCCTCGGTGGCGAAGAGGTAGGCCACCGGGTCGCTTATGGCATACTGGACGATCATCTGGATCAGGATCACATTGGTGTCGCCGGTAAGCATCTCCAGTCCGCTTCCGGGAGGCGCCTGGCGTATGCCCCCACCCTTCTCATTCACGAACACCTTCTTTATCTCGGCCGTCTTGGGCCTGTAGACCCTCTCGAAGGGATAGGGCAGGCGATAGTGAATGCCGGGCGGCACCCCGTCCCGGGCCACCCTGCCGAAGCGCACCACTACCCCCATCTCGTCGGGCTGGATGGCGTAGAGGCCCGTCAGGAAGTAAACCCCGACGGCGGCCAGAAGTACGGCACTTATGAACCTCCGGTTCCGATACGGGATGTTCCTCACCCCCGAAAGGAGAACGTCTTTCCAGGATGTTCCGCTAAGTTCGTCCATCGTCATCCCTGCATGGTCATCTCTAGTTCGCCGGCTTGCCCTCGGTCAAAAGCCTCAAGAGCTCGGAATCGGTCGATAAGATCACGGTGGTATTCTCATTCAAGAAAGTCTCGTAGGCCTGGAGAGTCCGGACCAGCTTGTAGAACTTTGGATCCTGGCTGAAGGCCGTCGCGTAGATCCTCGCCGCCTCCGCCTCACCCTCACCCTTTATGATCTCGGCCTCCCTGTAGGCCTGCGCCATCATGGTACGCTTCTGCTTGTCGGCTTCCGCTCTTATCTTTATCGCCTCTTCGTCACCTTCGGAGCGATACTTCTTCGCCATGCGCTGCCTCTCTGCGCGCATCCTCTGGAAAACGCTTTCAAGGTTCTGCTCCGGCATCTGAAGCTGCTTCATCTTCACATGTTTAACGTCGACCCCGTAGTTCTCCAGGGCCCTGGCCCTGCAGTTCTCGGTCACCACCGCGATGATGCTATCGACCACCACCTCCTCCGGATCGATAGAGACCAGGGCGGAAAGCGGAATCTTGCCGATCGCCGCGCCTACCTCGGCCGAGATCACATCGGCCAGCAAGATCTCGGCTGTCCTTCGGTCCCGTACCGATGCCAGGAAGATCCTTGGGTCCACGATCTGCCAGGCCGCATACATGTTGAGAATGATGTTCTTCTTATCCGCGGTCAGGTACTCGCTCGGCTTCACGTCGTAGAGAAGAAGCCGTTTATCAAATCTGCGAACGCTCTGCACGGGATCCGGTATCTTGGCATATAGTCCGGCTTCACGGATCACCTTCACCGGCTTCCCGAACTGGGTTATCACCACCTGCTCGGTCTCCTTGACCTCGAAGAACACCGAGTTCAGGATGAGCAATCCGATAGCGATCGCAACAATCAGGGTGACGACTGACCTCTCCATCTCTACCACCCCCCTCTGGTACCGGTCACATTTTCATCGAAAAAGCGCAGGTCGAGCGGTTCGCCTCCGGCGTCGGGCTCGACTATGAACTTCTCCAGCCCGGGAAGCACCCGCTCCATGGTCTCCAGGTAGAGCCTGATTTCGGTGACATTCCGGTTCTTCGCGTATTGTTTGACAATCTTCTCAAACCTCACCGCCTCCCCCGTGGCCCGCTCGACGGCCTCTGACTTACTGGCCTCAGCCTGGGCCACCATCTCGGCGGCGAGGCCTCTCACCTCGGGTATGAGACTGTCCCTGTAGCCCTCGGCCAGGTTGATCCTCCGGTTCTTATCCTCCTTGGCGCTTGCCACGTCCCTGAACGCCCCGACAACCTCTATGGGAGGATGAACATCCTGAAGCTCCACGGTCACCACCTCTATTCCCGAACCGGATTCATCGAGAAGGTCCTGCAGGTTCTTTGCCACCCTGCCTTCGATCGCAGACCGGTCGGTGGTAAGCAGCCGCTCTATCTCCTGGGTGCTCGCAATCCTTCTTACCGAGGCTTCACCGTATGCACTGACCAGGAAGGCCGGCACTTCGATATTGAGCACGTACTTGAGAGGGTCACTGACTCTGTATTGAATAACGGTGTTTATGTCGATGATGTTCTCATCACCCGTGAAGAGCAGCGACTCATCCAGGCGCTTCTCGTAGCTCCCGGTCTGGTGCCTGCTCTCCCACTGGTAAGCCCGGGCACTCCCGGCCACTCTTCCCAGTGAGCGGAAGCCGAGCTCCACGCGCTGGATTACGGCCACCGGTACTTTCTCGATCCTCTCGACGGGAGCGGGAACGTGAAAGTGAAGCCCCGGTCCCACGCCCAACCTCGAGAGCTTGCCGAATCTGTATATGATCCCCTCTTCACCTTCCTGGATCACGTAAACTCCTGAGAACAACCAGACCATGACAACCGCGAGGAGGATGAGATAAGCGTAGCGCTTCCCGGCCCCCAGCCAGCCCGCGGCCCTCGTGATGCCGCCGGTAACACGGCCTCTCCGGCCACGGCCCCCGGCCACTTCGAAGAGGGCCGAGATGAAATACTCGGTTATGGCCGTTCCGCGGGATATGGCCCGCACCGAGCCGACCATGATCTCGATACCGGTGATTCCTATGAAGATAGAGACCAGGGCTGCGGCGATCCGGTCAAGATTGATCCCGATCATCACGCCGAACAGGCCAACAACCACCGCCACGGTCGAATACACATCCATCCTGGAGTGGTGGCCGTCTGCCACCAGGCTCGGCGAGTTCTTGAGCCTCCCGATCCGGATCTTCATCGATGCGATAAGGTAGGATGCGGCAACGCACCCCAGGGCGCCCACGGTGACCCAGCCCACGTTTCTGAATTCCTGCGAGGGCTGGCGCAGGGCATCCGCGAAGATCCTCCAGCCCGTAAAGAGGATGAAGGCCCCGACAATGAGGGCGACCACGTGCTCCAGTCCCTTCCAGTTGACCAGGCCGCGTTTCTCACTGGTGGTGGTCACTTTCAGGCCTCCAAGCACGAAGGCCGACACGGCGAGATCCGATATGGAATGCCAGGCATCCGCGGTGAGGGCGCCGCTCCCCGAGATCCGGGCCATGAAGAACTTAAAGATCACCAGCCCGATATTCACCAGGATCGAGATCAGCGCGGCTTTGATCCTGACATCCATTACACAGCCCCTTCAGACCTAGAGCACAAGATTGAGCAAGCCTCCTACCGCAAGCGCGGTCAAGATCATTATACCAATAGATTTTACCATGTCCAGCGTCCCAAGTTCCTTAAATAGCACAACAAATGTGGCGACACATGGGAAAAACATGGCAAGTGTTGTAGATCCTATGACCAGCTGCTTGATAGTCATGTTAAGGGGCGCCAGCATACCCACCCCTATGTCCTTTCTCAGAAAACCTATCACGATGGCCAGCACGGCCTCGGGGGGGAGTCCGAGGAGCCGTGTCACGACCGGAGAAGTGAGCCGGACAAGGCCGTCCAGCACGCCGAGAGCATAGAGCAGGTTGACTGCGGCCACGCCGATGATAACCACCGGCAGGGCTTCCTTCAAGAACCCGAGCGTGCGCATGCGAAACTTGATGAGAAGAGTCCTCATATATGGAAGCCGGTACGGGGGGATGTCCATGAGAAGTGTGGGGAGCATACCCCGGGTGAAGAACTTGAGAATGAACCCCAGCATGAGCCATACCAGGAGGAGGATGAGATAGACAAGCGCGACATACCTCATCCCGTGAGGCCCCAGCAGGCCGACTATCATGGCCTGAAGCGAAACGCATGGAACCCCTATGGATATCATCGTCGCCACGATGAAGCGCTCCCGCTTGCTGTCCAAGACGCGGGTTGCCAGGAGCGCCGGGACATTGCACCCCAGTCCCAGCAGCGTGGGGATCACCGAGTAGCCGTGAAGACCTATCCGGTGCATGAGGCCGTCCAGGAGGATGGCGAGCCTCGGAAGATAACCGATGTCCTCGAGCAGTCCCAGCAGGAAATAGAACGAGACCACATAGGGCAACACCATTCCCACCGGGACATAGAACCCCGTGGTAAGAAGCCCGAAAGACTGGATAAAGTCGATCTCACCGCCTATGAGCTTGCCGATCAGGATGTCGTGGAGCAGGGATCCCGAGCCGAGCGTCCTGCTCACAGCCGAGAGCAGGGGCAGGTAAACCACATTGAAGAGAGGGTCCATCACGTACCTTATCAGGGTCTCGGCTATCACCCTCACCAGTCCGAAGGAGGCAATCAGCACGGCGGCCGCTACGAAGAAGCCGCCGGTCGGGTGTATGCTGACGTCCTCGAGCCTCTCCAGAAAAGTGTGGTGGTGATGGTGAATCCGCTGTACCGAGGCTATTATCTCCCCGATCTTAGGCCACCGCTCGTGAGCTGTCAGGGACGGCATCTCCAGGTTGCGGGCGCGGGATATGCCGTGAACCAACTTGTCGAGACCGAAGCCACTCCTGGCATTGGTGGGAATCACGGGTACGCCGAGGGCCTCAGCCAGTTTCTCGACATCTATCTCTATCCCGCGGTGCTTGGTCTCATCCCAGATATTGAGGGCCACGATGACCGGGATGTCCCATTCGAGAAGCTGAAGCGTCAGGTAGAGATTGCGCTCCAGGTTGGTGGCGTCAACCACATTGATGGCGACGTCGCCTTGGGCGAGCATCTCGACGGCCACCTCTTCCGCCTTGCTGGTGGGATCCAGGCTGTAGGAGCCGGGAACATCGATGACCTCAACCTCTTCGGTGCCTATAATGCTGGGGCCGCAAGAGTACTCGACCGTGGTTCCCGGGTAATTGGAGCAGTGGACATTGATACCGGTTATCTTCGAGAAGAGAACACTTTTGCCGACATTGGGATTGCCGACTAGCAGGATTTTCTTCAAGCAGTAATGACCTCTACCAGCACATGGCGGGCAAGCCCCCTGCCCACTGCCACCTGGGTTCCGCCCACTCTCAACAGGACCGGGCCGCCACGGAGCTCGCTGGTCTTCACGACCGTCGCTCCGGGTACGATGCCCTGTGCGGACAGCCTGAGAACGGCCCCACGCCCACCCACAACCTCCACGATCCGCCCCCTGCTGCCCTTGGTCATCCTGTCCAAGGCTATAGGCATATGCCCCCTTGCGCTTCGATTCCGGGCCCGGGACCGCATGGCCTCCAAGCACCTGAAAGATAACGTTGCGATTACTATACAGCAATCACTTATCTCAAGCAACAACTAGTAAGGTCAGCTCTTGAATTGAGAATTCACAAAGGCGGGGTCCGGTACCGGATTGTGTATTCACAATCCGGGACCTGACCCCGCCTTTGTGAATTCCGGCTACTTCGGCTGCTTGGGCTACTCCGACTGCTCGGGATCGGACTCCCAGAAGGGCTGGGGTTGCGCTATATCAAGGATCTCCCGCAACATCCAGTACTCCAGCTCGAATATGCCGTACTTTCTCGCGTCAAGGGGTTCTCCGGTATGTCCCATGGTCCTGTCGGTGAAGAGATAGAAGTCCGAGAAGACGAATATGCGGCCTTCCCCGGATTTGACCTCGGCCAGGACCACGGAGCCATCGGAGAGATTCAGACGCGCCTCGGCGCACTCGAGGCCCGCGGGCGCCACGCCTCACCGG
>JAUVJV010000352.1 GCA_030592245.1 Candidatus Eiseniibacteriota bacterium | reverse complement strand
GACTACATGTTTGGCTGGGGCCTCATGAATACGCTTAAGGCCGCGGAGCTGATTCAAGACGACTCTTCCACGCCGGGCCACATTCTGGAGGAAAGCCTGGCCAACGGAGCGACCGACGAGTACTATATCACGAGCGATGGGCTCGGGCCGATCCGGGTCTCCCTGGCGTGGACCGACCCTCCGGGAACTCCGCCGTCGCCGTCGCTTAATCCCACGACCTCGAACCTCGTGAACGACCTGGATGTGCGCCTCGAGCGTGTGGCGACTTCTACTGTATATCAGCCCTATGTGCTGAATCCTTCCAGTCCCGCGAGCGCAGCCTCAACCGGCGACAATTATAGAGATAACTCCGAACAGATCTATCTTGAGTCCCCTGCTTCGGGGCTTTACCTGGTGAGCGTGACTCACAAAGGCACACTTTCAAGCAATCAGGCCTACTCGCTCGCATTATCATTGCCGACAGGAACGCAGGATACGGAGGACCCACAGGTTACCGTAACGGCACCCGACGGTGGCGAGGTGTGGAGTGAAGGCACCACTTACGACATCACCTGGAATGCCACGGACAATGTCGGTGTGACCTCGATCGACATTCTGCTCTCCACCGATGGCGGGGCCACCTTCCCCACTACAATAGCCACGGGTGAGGCCAATGACGGCATCTACCCCTGGCTGGTGAATGTCAGCCCCACGACGACAGCGCGGGTTAAGGTAATTGCATATGACGCGGCGGCCAACGACGGTGAGGATACAAGCGACGCCAACTTCACCATAGCCGACGGCACCGATCCTTCAGTCACGGTGGCCTCGCCCGACGGCGGTGAGGTTTGGGACATAGGCGGAACTTATGACATCACCTGGAATGCCACAGATGATGTCGGAGTCGTGTCCGTGTCGATCGTCTTCTCGGATGATGGCGGACTCACCTATCCGGACACCCTTGCTACCGGTGAGGCCAATGACGGTACATACGCCTGGTACATAACCCAGAATGCGACCACAACCGCACGCATCAAGGTTGTGGCGTATGACGCCGAAGGAAACAGCGGCGAAGACACAAGCGACGGCAACTTCGAGATCTACGATCCGGCCTCGGGTGTCGATGTCACTACGGACGTTCCCGGAAGCGCCGTGATCATAGGGAATTCCCCGAACCCGTTCACCGAGACCACGCAGATAAGGTTCGGTATTCCCGCGGATGGTCAGGTGAGGCTCGCCATATATGATGTCACCGGGCGCGAGGTCGACCTTCTGTTGGACCGCCTCCTCCCTGCCGGGTATCACTCGGTGAACTGGCGCAACAGCGATCCGCTGGGTATGGGCCTGTACTTCATCAGGCTCCGGACAGGTTCTGAGGAAGTAACACACAAGGCGGTTTTCTCGAGATAAGGCCATATGTCCTAATAGTAGATAGGATTCAATGTAGCCGGATGGCAGGTGCTGGTGGTTCTTCGATCAGTACCTGCCATCGCCTTTTCAGACGATGTCATTGGTGGGACTTGTGGACCTTTGTGCCATAGGAAACTGCCCGAGACATCACTCGAGTCTCCACGACTGAGAAAGCTGAGAGCAAACACTGTGGAAAGAAGTGCCGAGCCGGTTCCATAGTGACGGGATTATCTTCAAGCAGTCCTCTGCAGTCTCTGATAGACCCCATGTTGAATCTGCTGGCATGCTGGCACAGTTCCTGATATCATTGTTTGTGGAGGAGCAGAATGGCGAGGCGAGTGCGCAGGTTCTTCATCTCGGTATCGGTGACCGCGCTTTCGGTGATTGTGACCCTGGCTGCGGTGGAACTCGGCATACGCATATTCAGCCCTCAGGCTCACTTCAGTGTTGTGGTTAATGTCTGGGACAAGCGGCTGGGGATTACGCATGTACCCAATAGCAGGGGACGGTTGAGGACTCCAGAATTCGACACAGGTATAGTGATAAACTCCAAGGGCCTCCGCGATCGCGAATATGCCTACGCCAAGCCGGACAGCACCAAGCGCATATTGTGTCTTGGGGATTCATTCACCTTTGGATACGGCGTCGAATGGAAGGAGACATACGCCAAGGTGCTGGAGAAGCTGCTTGACTGTGGCAAAGTCAATGGAATGCGTTGGCAGGTTGTGAACGCCGGTGTCGGTGGCACAGGGGCCGCGCACCAACTTGCATACCTGGAGGTCGAGGGCCTGAAGTATGACCCTGACATAGTTATGGTCTGCATCTGCGGGGCAAATGACTTCTCCGACAATTCCATGTATGGATTGTACAGTTTGGAGGATGGAGGTCTTGTAAGACACGAAGCCCACCTGCCCAGCCTCATCAGGCTCCGGCTCCAGCTCCGGCACATCATGCTGTATCTGCCCGGGTACAGGACCCTCTTCGGCGAATCCCATCTCATTACCTTCATCAGATATAGAATCGCCCGACATGCCTATGCCAGGCGTGCCTCCAATCTGAGGGATCCGGCCACGATTGAGGCCGGCAGGAAGCGGGCATACGAGCTAACCGAGGCACTATTCAGCGCGCTACAAGCAAGGTGTCAGGCAGCGGGCGCCGATCTCATTGTGATCGCGGTGCCGGAGGTTGACGGCAGTCCCCCGCCGGAGCGGGTCGCCAATCTTATCAGCTTCATCAGATCCCAGGGCATTTCATATGTGGACCTTGAACAGCGCTTCAGACAGGAGCAAGCCGCGGGTGCTGAGGTCTTCTATCCGCTTGACACCCATTGGAACTCGAACGGCCATGGACTGGTCGCCGAACTTCTGTATGAATATCTGGCTTCGCCCCCCCGCAGGCTCATACGAGGTCTTCCTGATACTGGACTACCCCGATTCACAGAAGACAACTTCGGGCTGAGCCGCATTGACTCATGATTTCTGTTACTGAACCAGGGGTCGTTGCCTCATTAGAATGTTACCCAAATGAGGAGGCGTCCAATGACAAGGAAGACCGGCGCAGTGGTCCGTCAGGTCATTGTCTTGTTTGTATCCCAGGTTTCCCCGTTCGTGCCCGTGTAGACCGACCGTGACTCCGTTTCAGGCCCCGCCACATCAGACGCAGCATGCGGTTTTGCCCCACTACGCCTACCGCGAAGGCGTCATCACAGCGAGTGCAACGATAGGAATTTGCTGTTTTTGCTGTCGGGTCGTACGAGTATTTCTGTGGCATTGTGGGGCCTGAGGCATCCGCCGTCGTTGAGATGATAGGATAAAGTTGGTCTGGATTGATGGTGGTGGACCCGGTTGGTAGCTAAGCCGGAGAGAGGCTCCCCGGGCTGCCATCCCAAAGCGCAGTTCTGTGGGATAGTCTTATCCTAAAGACCAAGCAATCTAGTGGGGAGCAGCCGAGGACAGTTGCACCCACGCTGCCGCTTAAGCAAACCTCGGAGGCTAACAACCCGTCGGAAGCGAAATGAGTTGTAATACCCCTCAATTGCGTGGTGCAAACACTCATTATGAAGATCTTGTCCGAGACTCT
>JAUVJV010000115.1 GCA_030592245.1 Candidatus Eiseniibacteriota bacterium | reverse complement strand
GTGGGATGCTGCCTTTTCTATGCCCGGGGTGCCGGGCAGCCTGCCCTCGAGAGAGTCGCTCGCCAGGAACCTGACATGAGATTCAAGCGTCTCGGCCAGATTGGTCCGTGCTGTCTCTCCAGGTGGACAGCCTATGAGCAGAAACGCCAACACAAGCAGGGCGCTCGGGCGAAAGTGTTTCAACACGGGTCTACCTCCTCGTAGGTTCAGATCTACGGGTTTAGTGTTCCCTGAAATCCACGGCCAGCGGACTATCACCCTCGGGCCACACGCCTCTGAGCGTGAGTCTCGCGCCTTCAAAGCCCACATAGCTGTACTTGCTGTAGTGAGGTATCCGCCGCGCCAGAGACTCGAGTGTCATTACATCTCCTGAAACCACGATGCCCAGGCCGAGGTCCTCATGGTCGAGGTTGCGGAGAGCACAGACCAGAGTATTACCCGGTACCGCGAACTCTTCTCCCGCTACCCGGATCGAGGCGGCGCCTACTGCCACCTTCTTTGCTTCTCCTACCGTATCGGCCCCCGGTCCGGTAAGGCGCTTCAACAACTCGCCTCTTCCCATCATCCAGACGTGATCGGAGGCAAGTCGGGACTCATCGAAATCGGCTTCTTCCACTATGTAGGCGGCGAGTCCCCAGGCCTCTGCCACGCTCCGCAAGTGTTCCTTGGTACTGTCGGCCTCAAGATTCCCGATCACCACCGCGGGTGAATCCTGGCCGAACATGGAACCGAGCGTGAGCGGGATCTCCTCTATGTAGAGCTTCCGGAAAGTATCATAGTCCGGGTCAATTGCCATGCTCACGGGCTCGGCACGAGTTGAGAAAGTGTAGGTACTCTCAGGACCGGCAAGGTGCACCATCCGGCTCTCGGTACCGTGCGCGGTCTCCACCCTGACGGGTATGTCGACGCGCCATGCCGGGCTTTCCTGCATAAGTCTGAATGTGATTTCATAGCCACCGTCCCCGGCCTTATAGCCGGCCTCCTCCAGGCTTATGGCCGGCATGCCCGTACGCGTAAGCCACTGGTCGAAGTACCATGAGAGGTCACCTCCGGCAGCGCCTGAAAAGGCGGCTTCCACATCCTTCCAGGATGCCACCGTGAATCGGGAGCTCTCATAGAAGTCCCGCAGGGCCTGCCAGAACAGGTCATCACCCAGCGAGCGTCTGAGCATGTGAAACACCATCAGGGACTTACCGTATCCCACGTTCTGGGATGATGCGTCATGGCGTTCGCGGAACTCGCATACTGGGAAGTCCTTGCCCTCGGTCACATAGCTATTGAAAGAGATCAAAGTATGATGCCTGTAGTCGCGGGCCTCACTCTCTCCCATCTGTTCCTTGTAGAGGTAGTCGGCCCCATAGGTTGTCAGGCCCTCACACCAGTTTCCCTGGCTGTAGTCGACGAAGACCGAGTTGCCCCACCAGTTGTGGAGGATCTCATGACCGTATGATGTCCGCACGATGAAGGGCAGTCTTATGACCTTGCTGCCGAGCAAGGTGAATGAGGGCATGCCGTACCCTGTTTGCCAGAAGTTCTCAACCATGGCGAACTTGGGAAACGGATACTCACCGATCAAGCTCTCATAGAGCGCAATGTAACGCCCCGTGGCATCCAGATAAACCTGTGCGAGGCTGTCGCTTTGCTCATAGGTATAGGTCATGACCCACACACCCTCGTGATAGGCCTCGTGCCTGTAGTAGCTGCCGGCCACGATGTAGAGCTCGGGAGTTGGATGCTCCTCTATCCACACCGTGAAGGCGCGGTCCTCATCGTGCAACCAGCCCGTGTATTCATCGGCCCGGCGGCCCTGGCTCACCGACATCCAGTCGAAGGGCACGTCGACCGTAAGATCGAAGGTGAACATCGTCTCATACTGGAAGGGGTACCAGAGGGACCCATTGGTGAGATAGACGCCGCGCTCGTCGATAAGTCCTGAGGTCTCGGCGAAACCTCTGGCATATGCCGCCGGCGGTGCTTGAAGGCTATCGTAGAGTACGCCCGAGTAAGTGATGACCACGGTGACTTCGCGCGCGCCCTCACCGGTTCCGCTCACGGCATCACCCAGCTCTATGAAAATACCCTTTGCGGTCCCGAGGAATTCGACGTCCTCGGAATCCGGATCATCCGTGAAGGTGGAGGGCTCGAAGTCTTCCAGCGTATGCCAGCGGGCCACCCCGGCATCAGATGTAATGTCCTCAACCATGAGCGATCTATTGATGAGAAACTTAAGCTCGCCGCCATCGATCTCCTCCACACCCACCCGGATACTGTCGGTGGCCAGGAGGCTGTTATCCGGGGGAAAGAGGGAGATGGTGATCGAGTGGTGAAGGCATGATGCCGGGCCTGCTCCAAGCATCAGGAACCCGGCAAGTATCAAAGCGACAGATGCGGCTCTTCTCATTTCCTGTCTCCTCTTGTTTCCTGTTTCCTCTTTCTTTCCTATTTTCGTTTTGTTTTCGGCTTTCTCTTACGCTTCAGTTCTGACTTAAAGACGTCTATGTTCTCAGATGCCTGCCTGTGGGCCTTTGGTGTGTCGATATCGATCCAGAACATGTCTTTTGCCGGCAAAACATCCAGGTCCCCCTGCTTGATCAGGATCTTTATCCCGCCTGAGAGTGAAAGGACGCCCTGTGCGAAGGAGCGCTCGAGGGCTGCGAACACGCGTCCGTCCAGCCTGAAGAGTCCGCAATCAACCGCGTCATGGCTCCTGAGTTTTTTCCCTATGGCGACGGGCTTTCCCTTTTCCAGTCTCACCTTGGTTGCATCGCCCAGGTCGAACACCCGGTCGATGTCGGTATCGACCGCAAGAACACAGTTGGATGTCCGCGCCCCGCGGACCTTCGCAATCAGACGGGGTGGAAGCAGGTGGTCGGACATCAGCACGAGGAAGCTCTCAGATGCCGATACTGCTTTCCTTGCGGCATAGAGCGACAAGCCGTTAGGCTTCTTCCAGTTGGGGTTGTGCGCGTAGGTTATCTTGAGGCCGTGCTTCTTTCCCGTGCCGAGCGCATGTTTCAGGGCCGGCGCCCCGAATCCGGTGACCATGACTACCTTGCGGATCCCTCCACGGGCAAGAGACTCGAGGATCCACTCGATGATGGGTCTTCCGGCCAGGTCGATAAGGCACTTGGGCCTGCGCTCGGATATCGACCTTACGCGCGTCCCCGCGCCCGCGGCCAGGATTACAGCTGTCTCACAAGTTCTTGCGCTCATTCAATCAACCCCGCCTCCTCAACCTAAGCAATTCCTCAATCTTGTCCACTATGCGCTGCGATGCGTGACCATCCAGCTTGTGGAAGAGATCATTCCTGTATTGCTCCATTTTCCGCTTAACTGCATCACCGGGCGCTACCGCGCTTTCCACCGCTGCCCTGATATCTGCCGGGTCGCTGATATGTATGAAAGCTCCCTCCAGGAAGCTCCGGTTGTCCTCGTCGAGTATGGGCATGCCGTCCGAGTGCTTGAGCCGCGCACAGTCCAGGTCGAAGATGATTCCGAGTTTTCCCAGGGCCAGGAATTCGAATATGGTGCTTGATGCCTCACTTATCATGGTATCCGCGGCATGGATGAAGGGAAGGATATTGTGTTCCTCAGGCGGTATGAGCCTTGCATGGCTGTAGTCCTTAACAGCTTTCTCATACAGTTTGTGATGCCAGTGGGGGGCATATCTGCCTCGCCAGCTGTAATGGTGGAGCTTGATGATGAGGTTGTATCCCTCGGTGGCAGGGAGGATCTTGCTCTTTATCTTGTCGATGGAAGTGGGCTTGTAGGTCGGCGCATAGAGCACGGTCTTGCGTGCGGGATCCAGATTCCACCTGCGCATGATGGCGTCCCTGTCCAGCTTGCCCTGGAACACGGGGTCCAGCTTGGGGTAGCCCACTACATGGACCTCCGAGGCACCCTTGACGCCGAAGGCTTCGATCCGGCGCTTTCTGTAGTCGCCTTCGACAAAGATCGCATAGGGTGTGTCCTTGTGCTTGGCTAACAGCCTGTACAGGATGGTCTTCATCCCGGTCCCGTGGTTTATGAAGCAGAGGAGAGCATCACCGTATGGCCTGGCGTCCCGGAGGATGTCACCGGTCACGACGGCATCGAAACCTGATTTCTCGTCGGTTGTCCTTAAGCCTTCGCTCCGGAGGCGGGCCTCCATCTCTTTTCGCATGGATTTCGAGAAGAAGAGCCATCTTCCCTTCTTCTCATCGGTGCAGGAGAAGTAGATATCATATTCCGGCCGCGTCCTCATGACCTCGTAGATAGGATCGAGGGATGCCCTGTGGTACTCGTGGGCTATGGCAAAGAGTATTTTCTTCATGCTGCGTGATTCTCGCACCTCGGTCGAGTGAGGTCAATTCCAAAAAGCCCCTACAAGCCCCGATGGAATTGATGTAGGATAGCAGTGAAATACCCGGGAACACGTTGGGGCGTTCACGACAAAACCTGTGCAATCCGTGAGGTGAGGGCTCAATGTCTGAAAAGGCGAATCTTCCTGACATACCCTGGAAGAGTGGTATCTCCCGGATGGATGATGACCTTCTGAAGGCCCGGCTGAGCAATCTATCCGCCGATGCCCAGATCGAGGTCGCGGCCTCACTGGGGTGGGATGATCGGCTCAGGGTGATCAGGAATTCGGACGCCGCTCGGGAGATAGTACAGGGCCTTCCCGCCGAAGAGGTCTTTCTCACCGTGAAGAGCGCAGAGGAAGGTGATGCCCTTTTTCTCGTGGGCCTCACCTCGCCCGACCAGCTTCGCTTCATTCTGGACATGGAGCTCTGGAGAGGTGACAGGCTCGATGTCGCCAGGGCCCGCCAGTGGCTCACGTACATTCTTGCCTGCGGCGAGGAGAAGGTGATCGAGTTCCTGGAACACAGCGACCGGGAGCTGCAGACCATCATGATGAGCAAGTTACTGACCCTGGTGCCCAACGAGGAGGGTGTGACTGTCCCGCAGGGACTTCCCAGCATAATGCCCGATGAGTTCTTCACCATACTCTCTAGTGTCCCTGAGGAGACTGAGAACATACGGCTGCTGCTTCGCATCATCAGGCAGTGGGGCCGCGACAGGTTCTATGAGCTCCTCTTCGATATCTATGGAAGGTCCGGACCCGAAGCCGAGGAGGAGGCGCTCCGCTGGAGGAATTCGCGTCTCGAAGAGAAGGGATTGCTCGAATTCGATGAGGCCATAGAGATCTATGCTTATATCGGCGAGAGCGAAGCCAGGGAGATTGCCGATAAGGCGCTGGCCGGCGGGTCCCGAACCCCGGGTACCGGTGACGAGGTGGTGGAAGAGGTGGCGCCGGTCTACCCCATGGTCCTGGCAGAGCCCAGGACTCTTCTCTACCGGACCCTGCGCTCAATTGAGGACCTTCCCGAGCAGAACAGGCTCAGGAGCGAGTTGGCATTCTCGGCGAACCGCCTGCTGGTGGCCGATGCCGAGCGGATCGGGGAAATAGATGCCATGAAGAGCTCGCTGAAGAGGCTCTTTTCCCTGGCCAATGTGGGCCTGCTGTTTCTCTCGGGTGGTGAAGGGAAAACGGCGGAGGGAATCGTCAAGTCGCTGCCGGTTAAGGAGCTCTTTCAGATCGGCTTCAGCCGGGTAGCCGACCTGGGGTCCATCGCCAGGAAGATCGCCGCGAAGTGGTGGCCCGCCCGGAGAGAGACCGGTTTTCTATTGCTTGGTCTCCCGGGGGAGGAGGTCCTCTCAGGAGCGCTCAAGCGGATACCCCAGTTCTATGACCTGCCGGAGAGCGGCAGGCCCGGTTTCAGGGACTTTGTCACCTTTGAGGAGGTGGCGAGGACCCGCCGTACCCTGGAGGAGACAGATGTTGTGGCCGAGACCCTCTTCGATCATCTCGGGCTTCCCCTGCCGCATACCGCCGAAATCGAACCCGGAGATGTTTTTGCAGGTGGGCTTGAGGATATTACGATGAGCAGTCTCCTGCTCACGGGTTTCGTTCATTTCACGCTCAAGGGGAGCTTCGAGATGTTGCCCCTCACGCCGGAGGATCTCGATGGGATGTTCGGCGTGGTATTGGAGCGTTCATCGTCCGGGGAGAACCGCATTCGCCCTGAAGCCGTGGACGGTTTTCTCTCCTGGCTGGCCGGGCAGACCGGATTCGAGGCCACGAGGCTCCAGGCACTGACAGGCTATGTGAAGGCCGCGGCCGCGGGGCTTGAGGAAGAGGTTGGGGGATTGGGCTCGGCCGGGGAATTCGATCCGCGCTACGTACGGTCAATCATAGTGACAGGGCGGAAGTAGAGGAAATCCGGAGGTAGGGGGAATCTGGAAGTAGAGGAAATCTGGAAGTAGAGGGGGTGTGTTGATGGAAGGGATCATCACCTATGTTCTGCTCGGGGCGACCGTGGTATTGCTGGTGGCAGTCCTCCTCAAGCTCTCCCGCGGAAGAAGGGAAAGCTCACTGGACCACACCCTCCCCGCACTCATCGAGTCACTGAGGGAAGTCTCCGCGATTCAGCCCCAGGTCACGTCTCTCTCGAATACCCAGGCGGCGATGATGCAGAACCTTGTGAGACTCGAGGTGTCACTCAAGGATCTCGAGGCCAGGATGAAAGAGACGACAGGAGATGTGAAGGAGTCACTCTCGAAAGACGTGGGTGACACCCGGAACCTGCTTGTGGAGCTCCGTGCCAAACTCGAGGACCGCTCCCGGTGGGAGAATGACATACATAAGATTTCCCGGAGGATAGAGAGGGTTCTGGTGGGCGCAAGGACCAGGGGAGAGTCGGGAGAGAATATCCTGGCCGATGCATTCGCCGAATTCCCGCCCGCCATGATCGACCGCGATTTCAGGGTTGGAGGTAAGGTGGTGGAGTATGCGATTGTGCTTCCCAGCGGGAAGCGGCTTCCCGTGGACTCCAAGTGGAGCGGTACCGAGAAGGTCGAGCGGATCCAGGAGGAAACCGATCCCGACCGCATAAAACGCCTTGAGAACGAAATCGAGAAAGATGTGGAGCGAAAGGTCAGGGAAGTCGCCTCCTATATCG
>JAUVJV010000235.1 GCA_030592245.1 Candidatus Eiseniibacteriota bacterium | reverse complement strand
GTCACCTCCCTCCGTCTTCTAGCTATTGCAGATTCATCCATCATCATGAGCTTCAGAATCGAATGGATGCACTTCGTCGCGGCCGACTCAGGAAAAGCCTGAGCCAGGGGTACCGCCTTCCTGCAGGCTTCACCCGCAATCTCACTCTGCACAATATAGCCATAGTCCCTGATATTGGTCTTGAGGAAACGCCGGCACACCTCCGACATCTTCCTGAAACACTTGTGAGCCTCCGCCCGGCTCGACGCCATGTTCACAACCAGGCCTATCCTCCCCACCGGTGACATACTCCGCACACGCTTCACCGTGACATAGGATGCCTGCATCGCGTCCGAGCCTGCCCTGGCAATAACCAGAGTAAGACCGGCCGTCGACCACACCGTCCGGCTCGCCTCGGCCCGGGGCGAGGTATCTATGACAACACTCTGCGCCCGCCCCGCAACAGCTTCGAGGGCGGCGAGCGGTGAAACCTTTCTGCCTCCCGGGCTCTCCGCGCCCACGGGATCGAAGCCTCCGAAGGCGTCGCCGACCGGAAGCCCCCCAAACCTGGGAGAGGCTGTCGCCAGGCCGTCGACGCTTTCTGATGGAACGGCGCTCATCATGTCGAGGATGTCAGGCTTCTCCGAATCGGCATTCACGATGCCGACGCTCTTGCCCTCAGTGAAAAGTCCGAAGGCCAGGTTCGCGGCAAGAAAGGTCTTGCCCTGTATCTTCTCCCCCGAGGTGATGCTTATCAGGTTGGCATCCGGAAGCCAGAGCGCCTCCCCTGCGCCATCGGGAGCGCCGTTGGGAGCATTGTCGGGATCACGATCGGGATCATCCTTGAGGTTCTTCTCGGCGCCGGACAGAAAGATGTGTGAGACTTCAGCTAGACCCCGGCCCAGCTTCCTTCTTCTGGCAGGTCGACTGGGCCGCTCACTCATCATTCTATCTCACCACCATGATCGAGTTCCGCCCTCCGTGGGTATCATCAACATCAACAGGGTTGGCCGGATCGTGTTGCCACTTACCATCCACGATGTACTTGTACTGGTAGGTGCCGGGATCCATCCGCGCTATCGCGATCCAGATTCCATCTTCGTCATCATCGTTGAGCTCGACCGGGTCTCCCCAGGAGTTGAAGTCACCTATTACCAAGACCTTGCTGGCGCCCTGGGCTTGGATCTTGAAAAGCACGCCGCCGGGCACGGGCATCGGACCATAGGTCTCCTTCTCGGGAACATCCTTCGAGACCTGGAGCGCCTCCTCCACCCTGACCTCCCCTTCATCCTCCACTACCTCGGTGGCCAGGTTCCGGTACTCCCTGAACCCTCTGGCCCGCTTATCGTACTCGCCCACAGGCAGGCCGAAACTGGCGGCCTCCTTGAGCTTCACATTGACATGTATGACAGTCTGGAAGCACCGATCCTTGAAATTGTTCATCACATCTTCGGCGATCTCTCTGGAAAACTTCGCGCGGCCGTCGAACATCGTGCAGAGCGCCTTGACCCTGACCTCATGCGAGAGCTCTTCGCGTATGAGTTCGACCATGTCCAGCAGCCGGCCCACACCCCACAGGGAGAAAAAGCTGCCTTCTATCGGGATGATGGCCTCATTGCAGGCCCTCAATGCATTAAATGTGAGTAGCCCGATAGAGGGCGGGCAGTCCACGAGAATATAGTCATAGGCCTTCTCAATCTTTTGGAAAGCGTTCTTGAGATAGTCCTCCCTTCCGGGTTGACCGGCGAGCTTCTGCTCGAAGGCGCTCAGCATCACAGTTCCGGGCAGAAGATCGAAGCCTTCCGCGATGGGTTTAAGCGTGTCGGTCACGCTTGAGCTGCCCATCAAAACCTCATAGGTGCCTTTCTTGAGATCCTGCACGGCGACTCCCAACCCCATGGTCGCATGCGCCTGGGGGTCGAGGTCAATGAGGAGTATATCGCGGCCCTTACGCGCAAGACATGCCGACAGGTTGATGGCTGTCGTTGTCTTTCCGCAACCGCCCTTCTGGTTAGCAATGGCAATCGTTCTCATGGCCGAGCCTTTCTCATCGAGCAGCGTCCTTGCAGAGCTCCTGGACAAACCCGTCTCAGCTCCCGCACCAATCCACACGGGCCTACCGAAATGACGGTTCGAGTGTCCCCGACCTCAACACCTAGGATGACCGGTGCCCCGGACGGGCCAGAAGTCGACTCTTCATAAGGGCTAGTAGTACTTGCCCACCGAGTCCCCGAGTTTATAGTAAACGCCTCTATGCAAAAGCAGAGGCTTCTTTTCCGGATCCTTTTCCATCGAGACAACACGCCCTACAAAAATCGTATGGTCACCCATCGCGATGGCTTTCTCCAGCTTGCACTCCATGGTTGCGGCACAGCCCTCTAAGACGGGAGTGCCGATCACCCTGGACGGTTTTGCCTTGAGCACGTCCCCCTCGAACTTATCAACCTTCCTGCCACTCAAGGTCCCTGCATACTGAGAGACCTCCATCTGGTCTTCGGCAAGAATGCTCAGCCCGAACTCCTTGGTCTCCATGATGATATCGTGGGTGAATCTCTGAGGGGCAATGTGCACAACAACCAGAGCTGGACGGTGCGAAACGGGAACAGCCCAGGCGGCAGTCATCGCATTGATCTTGTCATCTTTCTTGACTGTCACCACTGCAACCGATTCCGCGAATTCGCTGGTCGCCTTGCTCATATCTTCCATCGAGGCCTCCTTACCATCGACGACTGCTATACCTGCATTTTAGCGGAACTTACGCCTGAGTCAAGCTGTATTGGAGTGTATTAGAGAGGGAAATGGGTGTTAGAGAGGCGGCAATATGCTGATCTCGACTACCCCTCGTGAAGTTGCTCGTGAAGTCGCTCTCCAGAGCGGAGCTGTTCCTAGCAGAGAGCGGCGAGGGTTCGGGCCGCCTCCTCCGGCATGACCGGATTGAGATGGAAACTGCCGCTTTCCCTGAGCCCGTTGAGGAGCTTGAGCCGGGGCCTGATCTTCAGATGCCAGTGATAATCCTGATCGATGGTCTTCCACGCCCCGGGTTTGGGCTTCCGGAAGGGTGCCGTGTGGACCTCGATGTTGTACCCGCGTGAGCCCTCTACCTTCATCATCGCCCCGGCCAGCCGCTTCAGGATAGCGGCAACGCCCTCCAGATCCTCCCACGCCGCCCGGCCGAAGTCGGCCAGGTGAGTGGTGGGAAGCACCCATGCCTCGTATGGAAAACAAGCGGCATACGGCGAGACCGCAAAGGCACGCTCATTCTGGCAGATGATGCGCCTCCTGGCTTTCTTCTCCTGGCGGATGTAGTCGCAGAAGACACAGCGCTCCTTGTAACTGAAGTAGCGGGCTGAGCCCTTGAGCTCGCCCTTCATCTGGGCGGGCACAAAGGGAGTGGAGACGATATGCCACCGCGGATGCGCCGGTGTGCCATCGCTCGAGGTGCCATCACCCGAGGTGCCATCACCCGAGGCGCCATCATCCGAGGTGCCATCACCCGAGGTGCCATCACCCGAGGTGCCATCACCCGACTTGCGGATCTTGGATATCAGGACCTGTCTCAGCCTCGGATCCTTCGCAAGATCCCTCGCACGTTCCCTCAGTACATCGAGCACAGCCACAACCTGGGCCTCATCGAGATCTTCGAACTCGGTGTCATGGTTCGGGCTCTCGATAACAACCTCGTGCGCCCCGATGGCCTCCATTCTGTCACAGAGTCCGGCTGCCTTCTTGAAAAACTCCCCTTCTATATGAAAAAGCGGGGGCGACTCAGCTACCACTCGTACCCGCCAGCCCGAAGTCGTAGAGTCGCCCCCATCATTTCTGCGCTGTATCTCCGGCCCCGTCTCAGATTCATGACCCGGGCAATAGATGCACCCGTTCCCACCGTCTGTCCCGGTGAGACCATTGGCCTCGGGACAGATGACGACCCATTCACCTGAAACAGGATGCCGGCGCAATTCAGCCAAGAGATTTACCTCCCCGCTGAGTGCAAGTGCAAGGGCCGTGCCATGCGGTCACCTGCTATCTTATGCAATATCAAACAATTACCTGGGGTTACTGAAGCGAAGGATTAGCAGAATGCAATGGTGAAGTGCAGAACGAGTGTAATTGAGCTGCAAAATGCAAGACTGACTAGACAGCCGGCAGTATCACCCTGGGGCGCTTCACTCCCACGCGGAGCTGGGTGGTTCCATCAATGAGCGCAAGATTGCCTCCATAGGCCTCCAGCAGTCGATACACCTCGGGCCTGATCTCCTGCTTTCCGAATCCCCCGGTGATGACAATCGTGAACGATGGCTCGGCACCGAGCATGTCCTTCAGGTCCAGTCCCCCGGCCACCAGACCCGCCACTCCACATTCGGCCAGCTGCTCGAGCAGTGCGGCATCGGCGAAGTGCCGTACCACCACCTTGCCCGGTCCCGGCTCTCCCAGCGTAATCGTCCCGCTCGCCTCATGGCCCAGGCCCCAGATGCCACGTATGACTGTTCCCCTTCCAGCCACCACACAGCCCTTGTCGGAGACCTCCGCGACCTTGCCCGGCAGCCAGGCCCGCACCTCAAGCTCCTCAAGGAGCGGTTCGATAATGACCATCCCGAAGCCATAGTCGATCCGGTTGACCTTGCCTCTTACGGGCGATGCACTGTACTTGATTCCCTTGGGACCCACATCGGCGGCGAGCCACTGGCCGCGCTCCACTTGCTGCCCCCGCTCGACCCT
>JAUVJV010000342.1 GCA_030592245.1 Candidatus Eiseniibacteriota bacterium | reverse complement strand
GACAGGGCTGTCCGCAGGCTCATGCGGAAGATGGGCGGGCGGCTGGAAGATGTGCTGACCCTGGTAGAGGCCGATCGCAAAGCCCAGCACCCCGACCCGGGGCTCGCCGGGAACATACGCGAGCTTAAGCGCCGGATCGCAGGACTTGAGGAGGACGGTGGTATAGTCCCCATCCTTCCCGTTACGGGGCACGATATCATGGCCATCCTCGGTCTAAAGGAGGGGCCCCTTATCGGACGGGCCAAGGAATTCCTGATCAATGAAGCGATGAAGAGACGCAAGGGGCTCACCCGGGATGACTGCAGGAGATTGCTCGCTGAGTGGCAGGAGTCGGAGCCCAGAAGGGCTTGATTCTTATTGTGTTGACAATGAGAATACCCCGTGATTATAGTTTAGAGGATAGACTAACGGAGGTTTGAGTGGTGAACAACAAACTATGGTTACTTGTATTCGTTATTCTCGCTGGTGCCCTCATATGGGGTTGTGTGGAGGAGATTGATCCGGGGAGCAACCGCCCCCCGATGGTCTGGTTTACCAGAGCCCCTGATGACGGGGAGGTAATCTTCTCAAACGCGGCCAATTTCGAATGGGTTGCGACCGACTGGGATGATGATCTGGGGATGGGGTCCACCTTCATTCAACTCGAGCCAGAAACGCTTACCTGGTTTGACGTGGCCGCCGACTCCGAGGTGACTTTCCGGCATCCCGAGGGCTGGGTGCGCCATTATGGGGACAACATCTATCAGGTCCTGGATCTTCCTGACGCCACCTTTGACTTCAGTGTGAGGGTGATTGATGGAAGAGGCGCCGACAGCAGGATCCTGAGCCATTTCATCGTACGCTACGATGCGGAGTTTCCGGTGTTCGACAGCGTTCTTTGCCCTCCGTTCAAGCCGTCGAACCCAACGTTCTGTCACACCTACAAGATGTATGCTCATGACACCGCGAGGACTCCTGAGGCTGCTACTCCACCGGACTCGCTTGAGTACAGCTACCGGTTCGTGCGTCCGGCGCCACTGGGGGTTATCGAATCCGAGCCGGAGTGGTCGAACGAACACTCGCAGTTCGAGGTCTGCGTGGACGGTCAGAGCAATCCTGGAGAGTACAAGTTCAGATGCAAGGTCCGGGACAGGGCAGGGAATACTGCTCCCGAGTATGTCTGCAAGTTTAAAATCCCAAAACCGTAGATCTGCTGGATAGGACGCGAGGCGGTATTAACTGGGGGAACACTATATGAGCAGCAAGATGTTGGATGTCACCGACACAGATTTCGAAGCGCAGGTAGTCAAGTCAGATACGCCCGTTCTTGTTGACTTCTGGGCTCCGTGGTGTGCGCCGTGCCGCATGGTCAGTCCCGTTGTCGAGGAGCTGGCCGAGGATATGAAGGATACCATCAAGGTCTGCCAGGTCAATATCGATGAGAACCAGGTTGTTGCCCAGACGTATGACGTGAGGGCCATTCCCACGCTCATACTCTTCGTAGGCGGAAAGGTGGCCGCAAGGATGGTTGGTGTCCGTCCCCGTGCGGATATCGAAAAGGAGATCCAGGCAGCACTCAAGTGACTGATAAGAAGATCTTCCTTGATCGCGATATAGACACCTCTGCAATCTCCGACAAACAAGTCGGCCTCATAGGTTACGGCTCACAGGGGCGGGCGCAGGCCTTAAACCTCAGGGATTCCGGTTTCAAACCCCTTGTTGGTGTTCGCGAGGGGCCCTCGCGCGCGAGAGCCCGCGGCGACGGCTTCGATACTCTCACCGTACCCCGGGTGTCCTCCGAGTGCCGGATACTGATGATCCTGACACCGGACGAGACCCACTCGGAAATCTGCGACCGACTGGTCTTGCCAAATGTCTCAGACGGGACGGCGATCGGCTTCGGCGCGGGTTCCAGCGTTCATTTCGGCCTGGTCAGCATCCCGGCGTCCTACCCGGTTTTTCTTGTCGCGCCCAAAGGACCGGGCGCCGTCCTCAGGCGGAGATTCACCGAGGGCACGGGCATACCCGCCATAGTGGCCTCCAGAGACGGGGAAGGCGAGGGCATGGCAATAGCGCTCGCCTATGCCAGGGCAATCGGCTGTGGGCGCTCAGGCGTGATCCAGGCCTCTTTCAGGGAGGAGGCGGTGGCCGACCTCTTCGGCGAGCAGTGTGTCTTATCAGGCGGCATGATCGAGCTCATGAAGAGCGCCTTCGACGTGCTTGTGGACAGGGGCTTCCCTCCGGAGATAGCCTATATAGAGTGCATCGCCGAGGTGGAGTATATGGCGTCATTGATATCACGCGTGGGCCTTGCCCATCTTGAGGATCACATTTCCTCCACGGCGTTCTTCGGGGGCGCTACCAGGGGCAAGCGGGTGATCGATGAGAGCACGAAAGAGCGGCTGCTGGCGGTGCTCGATGAAATAGAAAGCGGCAAGTTTTTCAATGAGTTCAGGGAGCGCCTTGCCTCGGGCGAGGGCCTGCCTTCGGGGCCGTGGCGGAGTGAGGCGCTGGAGCGGGCCAGGGCCAGGTTTGAAAAGAGTGACTGACATGGGTGACACCGATATGGGTGGAACTGAAATGGGTGCCGGCGGAATGGACGGCGAGAAAGGGCACGCGGTCGGCCGATCTGTGCGTTCGGTGGATGGCGCCTTCAAGGCCACGGGAAGCCTGCGCTTCTTGCAGGATGTGAGTTTCCCCGGGATGCTCTATGCCCGGATGGTATGGCCCGGGAGGCCTCATGCCCTTATCAGCAAGGTCGACGTGACACCGGCGTATTCGGTCGACGGTGTGGTCGCTGTTGCTGATGGTGGTGACGTTCCGGGTGAGAACCGCGTTGGGGTTTTCCTCGATGACCAGCCGCTCTTCGCCACTGACAAGGTGAGATACGAGGCCGACTGTATCGCGATTGTCGCAGCCGAAAGCCCTGAGGCCGCCCTGGAGGGAGCATCCCGCGTAAAGGTGGATTTCGAGGACCTGGCTGCGGCCGGCACACCGGAGGAAGCTGCCGCCGACGGCGCGCCGCTCATCCATGAGGAGGGCAATGTCGCGGTCGACCAGCTTCTTGAGAAGGGCGCGGTCGCTCGCGGAGAGGCCGGATGCGCTCACATGGTCGACGAGACCTTCTTCAGCCCCGTGCAGGAACATGCCTACCTGGAACCCATCGGTGCGATCGCCGTACCTCGCTCCGACGGAGGCATGGAAGTTTACTTCTCGGGCCAGTGTCCCTTCTATGTCCGGGATGCGGTTGCGCGCAGCCTCGCCATTCCGCTCGCCAGGGTGCGGGTGGTGCAGCTCCCCGTGGGAGGGGGCTTCGGAGGCAAGGAGGATGTGCCTTCCGAGATATGTTCCCGGCTGGCGGTGCTTGCGGCGAAGTGCGGAAGGCCCGTTAAGATGGTGCTTACGCGGGAAGAGGACATCACCTATTCTTCCAAGCGTCACCCCATAAGGATGCACTACCGCATGGGTTGTGATGAGACGGGGCAGCTTAAGTTCGCGGACATCGAGCTTGTGGCCGGTGTCGGGGCCTATGCCACGCTCTCGCCCATCGTGCTCTTTCGTTCAACCGTTCATGCGGCCGGACCATATGATATCCCCAATGTCAGGATAGCCACCAGGGGCTTTTATACCAACACTGCTCCCAGGGGGGCAATGAGAGGCTTC
>JAUVJV010000440.1 GCA_030592245.1 Candidatus Eiseniibacteriota bacterium | reverse complement strand
AGGCTGTACTCCTCCGCCGCGTCGGCGTGCTCATCCAGGTTTATGATCTTGATCCCGGCCTTGCCGGCGTATACCTGCTTGAGCTCCTTCAAGATGGGTTCCATTTTCTTACACGGGATGCACTTGCCTCTTCCAAGGTCGATCATGCCGGGAAGGGCATCGCCGGTTGCCGTCGAATCGGCCCAGGCTCCTCCGGAATCATTGGAGGGGGTCGCGAAAGTCTGAAGCGCCCGGGCCCGCTTGAGGGCTTCAGTCTCAGGCTCGCTTTCAGGCTTGTCCTTCGAGCAGCTCGCAAAGACAATGAGCAATGCCAGCAATATCGTTAGCGCTGAGGGTGTTCTACTTTTCATTTATGTATCCTTCTCCTCGAGGCCGGGTCGGCCTAAAGCCGGCTTTCGGTTATGTAGGTCTTGATGTCATCCACCGACGGAATCTTGCCGGATACCTTTACCTTCCCGTCGATTGCGATGGCGGGAGTGACCATGATATCGCATTTCATGATGTCCTTGATGCTTTCGACCTTTTCAAGTTCGGCTGCTACGCCCAGCTCCCTGATGGCCTGCTCAGCGTGTTCGTATGCCTTCCTGCACTTGGGACACCCCGTACCGAGTATCTGGATCTTCATTCGGATGCCTCCCTCTAGAATGTTGGCTATCTGGGCCCTGTTAAGCGTCCGGCCGCTCGAGACGATCTTCCCGTTCTTTGCAATGACGGGCGGGGCCACGGGTCCCAGCTCCGCGAACCGGTCGAGGTCGGTGACGTGCTCAAAATCAGCAACGATTCCGCGCTCCGCCAGGACGGCCATGATGTCCTCACTGAGGGTCGCGCATCTCGTGCATCCGGACATCCCGTACACCTTTATCTCCATGACAGACCGTTCCTCAGGTATATCCATGCCCAGGGAGCGCTTGTACTCCTTAAGCAGGGCATCACGGTAGTCATCCCGGACAGCCTCGGCAATGTAGTTATTTTCGCCCACAAGCTCAACCAGACGATCCCCGAGGGCGCGGTCATCTCGCCCTTGACCGTCTCGCCCGTGGCCGTCCTGGTCACGGCCGTCTTGGTCACCGCCACGGGCCTGAGCTTCAGCCGAGACCTGCTCAAAGGCCTGCTCGAGTCCGGCGAGACCTACCTTTGTTCCCTTGATGAGGATCTGGCTTATGTCACTCACCTGTGCAAGCCCTCCCGCGTGAAAAGCCCTCCGCATGTGTCAGCCCCAGAAGGTGCCGAAGATCAAACCGCTTATGGTTGCCATGATGCAGATCAGGACGATAAAGACCACAGTGCGCCGCGTGCCCATTATGCTCCGGATAACCAGCATGTTGGGAAGCGAGAGTGCGGGACCTGCAAGCAGCAGGGCAAGCGCGGGGCCCTTGCCCATTCCCGCACCCAGAAGTCCCTGGAGAATCGGCACCTCGGTAAGGGTGGCGAAGTACATGAAAGCGCCGGCGACGGATGCAAAGAGGTTTGCCTTGATCGAGTTGCCACCCACAAGATTCGAGATCCATCCCGGCGGGATGAGGCCTTCTCCTCCCGGCCTTCCCAGTAGCGCGCCTGCAACGAGCACGCCGACAAAGAGCAGGGGCAGCATCTGCCTGGCAAAGCCCCAGGTGGAATCCAGCCACTCCCGCGTCTCACCGTCCGAACGGCTCAAGATGAGTGCGAGGCCCACGATGGCGACCGTGAAAGGCAGCAGGGGCCGGCCTCCGAAAGCCAGGGCCAGCAAGGCGACGGGGATCCCCGCGAGGATGATGTAGCGGCCCTTGAGTCCAAACCAGAAAACCAGGATGGCCCCCAGGGCCAGGGAGACCAGGCCGGTGATGATCCACTTGGCCGAGTAAACGCTTTCCCAGAATCCCCCGCTCGTCTGTGGACGGCTCCAGTTGGCGAAGACGAGTATGGCCACCATGCATGCGAAGTAGACGGCCGTCTTCCAGAGCGGACGGGCCCCTTCATCCGGAGGCAACACGGCCGTATCGGTTTTCTTGATCTCTTCCCTGCGGAAGACGAAATGCATGAGCAATCCTATTATGATGCTGAATACAACGGCCCCTACGGCTCTCGCGACTCCCATCCGAGAGCCCAGTACCTTGGCCGTTAGCACTATCGCCAGCACATTGATTGCGGGCCCGGAGTAGAGGAAGGTAGTTGCCGGACCCAGGCCCGCCCCTCGCTTGTAGATGCCCGCGAACAGGGGAAGAACCGTGCAGCTGCATACCGCGAGCACCGAGCCTGAGACCGATGCCACGCCGTAGGCCAGCGCCTTGTTGGCCCTGGGCCCCAGATACTTCAATACCGATGCCTGGGAGACAAAGCAGGAAATGGCCCCTGCTATGAAAAAGGCGGGAATCAGGCAGAGGATCACGTGTTCCCGCGCGTACCACTGGACCAGCCCCAGAGCTTCACCCAGGAAGCCGGGGAGCGGGAACTTATCGAATGGCAGATAATAGAAGGCGGCGAATAACGCGATCATGAGACTCAGGGATCTCAGTTCTTTTCCAGGTGACACGCCTTCTCCTCCGGCTCTTGCTTCCGGCCCGGTCAGCTGCGGCTTCTTATGACCTTGGAGCTGCATGCAAAGAAATCCATAACGCATGGTGTAATGAGTCTGTAGATAACGGCATTGCCCCTGCGTTCATCATCCACCACGCCGACACCTCT
>JAUVJV010000232.1 GCA_030592245.1 Candidatus Eiseniibacteriota bacterium | reverse complement strand
TTGACATCACCGACGACCGCAGGTCTGTAATCATACAGACCGATATCGTAGAGGCCCTCGGCCGAACTCAGGTCGAGCGTGATGGCCAGCGGCCTTCCGTCCCGCTCGACAACCATCTCGGTGACAGTACCCAGCCTGGTATCGAGGAGATCGAGCATATTGTCCCAGGTATCGACCTTGACGCCGTCCACGGAGACGATCAGGTCACCTTCGGCCAGGCCCGCCTCCCGGGCCGGCGTACCATCAATCACCCCTCCCACCTGCCTTGTGGTCATCACACCCACGCCCATGTAGGCCACCAGTCCGGTGTAAATCAGCATGGCAAGCAGGAAGTTCATGGTGGGCCCGGCAGCGATGATGAACGCGCGGGTCAGCTTGCTCTTCGAAAGGAAACCCCGGTCCTCGGACGGTATTTCGCCCCGTTCCGTCTGTTCAGCGGCCAGCTCTGCCACTTCCTCCGGATCATCGCCCGCCATCCTGAGATAGCCTCCGAACGGGATAGCGCTTATGCAGTACTCGGTCTCGCCTCCCCTGACCTTCAGCAGCACGGGGCCCAATCCCATGGAGAACCGCTCCACGCGTACATTCGAGATCTTGGCCGCCATGAAGTGTCCGAGCTCATGGATGAACACGATGACACCAAGTGTGATTACCGTAGCAATAAGCGTTATCAGCACCCTACCTCCTCCGTGCAACCTTGCCGGCGATCTCGCCGGCCTCTCGCCTTGCCCAGCCGTCGGCTTCCATTACCGCTTCCAGCGAATCCGCTTCCCGCCGTTCGTGTCCGGCCACGACCTCGCAGAGGATCCGGTAGATATCACCGAAGCGAATGTCACCTTCAAGAAAAGCCTCCACCGCAACCTCGTCAGCGGCGCTTAGGACCGCCGGCACCGTTCCGCCCGCCCGGATGGCATCAAAGGCGAGCCTGAGACACGGAAACCGGTCATAGTCGGGCTTCTCGAAAGAAATCGAACCCATGGCCTCGAAATCGAGGCCTTTAACCCTTGTCTCCATTCTATCGGGATATGTCAACGCGTACTGTATAGGCAGCCTCATATCCGGCTCGGAAAGCAGAGCGACCACCGTTCCATCCACGAATTCCACCAGCGAATGAACCACCGATTTCCTTTCTACCACCACATCTATTCTATCGGGATCAACTCCGAAAAGCCAATGTGCTTCTATGACCTCAAAACCCTTATTCATCAGGGTGGCCGAATCGATGGTCACCTTTCTGCCCATGGTCCAGTTCGGATGCCGGAGGGCCTCTGCGGCCCGGACCTGCTCGATCTCCCCGGCGCTCATGTCCACGAGCGGTCCCCCTGATGCGGTGAGGACGATCTTCCTCACCGACGACCGGCTCTCGCCCTTCAGGCACTGGAACACCGCACTGTGCTCGCTGTCGACGGGGATCAGGCTGCTGCCGCTGGCCTTCGCCTCGCGGGTGATCACCTCACCCGCCGCGACCAGGCACTCCTTGTTGGCGATGGCCACGGTCTTGCCGGCCCTTACCGCCGCCAGCGTCGGCGCTATCCCAACACCACCGACCACAGCGTTCAAGATCAGGTCGGCGTCCTCGAGCTCGGCGATCCTCACAAGACCATCCTCACCGCAGAGGACCTCCGTACCGTGACTCCCCGCCACCCCGGCTATGTCCCGGGCCGCGCTCTCATCACCGACCGCTACCATGCAGGGCTTGAACCGCTCTATCTGTCCGGCCAGCACTTCGATGTTCCTGTTCGCGGTAAGGGCGACCACGTCGATCAGGCCACCGAGAGACGATGCCACGTCCAGGGCGTTCAGGCCTATGGATCCCGTCGATCCCAGTATTGCTATTTTTTTCATAGTCATACCCAGTTGGAAAGTAACCTTATATAAAGGTAAAACATCGGCCCGGTCAGCAAAAGGCTGTCGGACCTGTCGAGCATTCCCCCGTGGCCGGGTATCAGATGTGATGAGTCCTTTGCGCGGGCGCTGCGCTTGAACATGGACTCGACCAGGTCACCGGTCTGGGCGGCCACACCCATCAGAAGACCCAGCACAACGGCCTCGGCCCATCCGAAATAGCCCGCAAAGGTCATCTTAGAGATCAGGGCGGCCGCGATGCTGCCGGCAATGCCTATCAGCGTGCCCTCGACAGTCTTCGAGGGGCTTATCCTGGTAAACAGCCTGCGGCGCCCGAGGAAGGAGCCTCCCAGATAGGCCAGGGCGTCATAGCTCCAGGTGAGTATGAGCACTATCAGGACATAATCCCGGCCGGCGTGGCCGGGGCCGGCCGGACCGTGATCCATGTCTCTTAAGAGCACGAAAAATCCGAGCAGCCAGCCGGTGTAAATGAGTCCCATGAAACTCATGCTCGCGGTGGAAGCGAAGGAGGCCCGGTCCTGCCGCCAGAGACTGCCCACAAGGACCGCCGCCAGCAGCAGCGTGGCGAGGACGGTTCCACTCTCTATCGAGCCGAAGTGGAAAGCAAGGCAGATCAGCGCGCTCCCCAGGATGCCCACAAGCCGTATCCCGGCAGGTATGAGATCGGCGAACATCGCATTGAATTCCCTGCAAGCCAAAGCGGCAAGCAGGGCAACAAAGACCGCGAAGACCACACCACCCACATGGTTCACCACAAGCACCAGGGGGATGAGTACGAGGCCGGCTAGTACCCTGACAATAAGCGTCCTGGTCCTACTTGCCGGCTCAGGCCTCTGTTTTTCTGCGGGAGGAGACGCGTCCAAATCTTCTTTCCCTTTCCTGGTATTCCTTTATGGCCTCGTAGAGGTGCTTCCTCCTGAACGCAGGCCAGAGCGTATCTGTTATCCAGAGCTCCGAATAGGCAATTTGCCACAGCAGGAAATTACTGATACGGAGTTCCCCGCTGGTCCTTATCAGCAGATCGGGATCGGGAATGCCGCTTGTGTAAAGATAAGAACGGAAAAGATCATCCGTGATATCCTTCTCATGCAGCTTGCCGCGACTGACCTCTCGCGCTATCTTGCGCGCCGCGTCCAGGATCTCCACTCTCCCCGCATATGAGAGCGCGAGAACGAGCGTCAGCCCGGTGTTGCCCTCGAGCGCCCCGACCGCTCTCGCGATTTCATCATTCACATATTCAGGAAGGTCCTCGGTCCTTCCGATGACCCTGAGCCTGACATTATTGTCGGCGAGCTCCTGAGTCTCGCGCCTGAGGGTCTCCCTGAGGAACTTCATCAGGGCGTTTACCTCCCGGGCGGGACGACTCCAGTTCTCGACTGAGAATGTGTACAGGGTAAGGAACTCCACGCCGAGACTGGCGCAACCCTTCACCACGTCCCGCACCGCCTTTAAGCCCGCCCGGTGGCCTGCGACCCTCGGGAGGCCCCGACGACGGGCCCACCGGCCATTGCCGTCCATGATGATGGCAATGTGCCGGGGCAGACCGCCCTTGCGGAGGATCTGCTGTTCGGATGACTTAAGTTCCTTTTCAGTCATGTGCGTGAGAGGGTAAAGGACAATGTGGGCCAGGCGGCCGCACTCAGACCTCCATGATCTCTTCTTCCTTAGCCTTCAAGACGGCGTCTACTTCCTTGATGTACTTGTCTGTGACTTCCTGGACCTTGTCCATTCCTTTATGAGAATCATCCTCAGAAATACTGCCGTCCTTCTGGGCCTTCTTGAGACTCTCGTTTGCGTCACGCCTGATGTTCCTTACCGATACCCTTGCTTCCTCGGCGTGCTTTCTCACGATCTTGACCAGATCGTGCCTGCGCTCCTCGGTGAGCGGAGGAATGGCGAGCCGGATCACGTTGCCGTCAGTATTGGGGACCAGCCCGAGATCGGACTTGTGAAGGGCCTTCTCCACCGCGGGCACGATGGTCCTGTCCCACGGCTGGACAAGCAGGAGCCTTGCCTCGGGAACACTGACGCTGGCAACCTGGTTGAGCGGCATCTGCTGATCATAGACATCCACCTTGACAGAGTCGAGCAGTGCGGTGGTTGCCTTGCCGGTCCTTATTCCCGAGAGTTCCCGCGAGAAAGAGACCAGAGATTTCTTCATCCTGTCTTCGGTGTCTCCGAGGACCTTGTCAATCATGCGACACCTCCCCGACAACGGTTCCGATTTGCTCACCGAGTGCAACCCGCTTGAGACCATTCTCCTCATATATGTTGAAAACCACTATGGGTATGCCTGCCTGGCTGCAGATCCACAGCGCGGAGCCGTCCATGAAACCGAGCTCTTGCTTCATTGCCTCCGCAAAAGAGATCTTCTCGAATCTCTTTGCGTTCTTATCTACCATCGGGTCTGCCGTATAGACGCCATCCACCTTGGTTGCCTTGACCAGAACATCCGCGCCGATCTCAGCAGCTCGCAAGGCCGCGGCCGTATCCGTGGTGAGGAAGGGATTGCCGGTGCCGCCGGCAAATACCACGACCCGGCCTTCCTGGAGATGGCTGATGGCGCTCTCGACGCCGTAGGACTCGACGAAGCCTGAGCCCGGCAGCGAGCTCATGACCGAGATCCTCAAGCCCTGGGCGGTCCCCAGGTCTCTCAAGGCCAGCCCGTTGATGATCGTACCCAGCATACCGATATAGTCGGCGGTCACCCTTCCCAGGCCGCTGCCGGCGGCCTGGCCGCCCCTCAAGACATTGCCCCCGCCGATCACGATCCCGATCTCGGTGCCGAGATCGGCAACTTCCTTGATCTGGTCTAAGACCGAGCTAATAACGTCTGTATCAAGCCCTTTGCCG